>PCUD01000071.1:0-3903 GCA_002786785.1 Ignavibacteriales bacterium CG18_big_fil_WC_8_21_14_2_50_31_20
TATCAATGGACTATGATTTTGTACTACGATATAACGGAAATAACTTTTTAAGAGAGAGACATGTTTTAACAGAAAGCAAAGAAAATGATTTAGAAATAGAGATATCGTTAAAAGAAGTTTATAAAAAAAAAATAAGCATATAAAAAAATTGATAGACAATGGCTATCAAGATAAAATTAGACTAAGAATTATCGAATTGACCTTGTCAAATGGATTTAGGGAGTATTTAATAACATCAATTTTAGATAAAGAAAACTTTGGAATTGAAGATTTTAATGATATATATAATTTGCGATGGAATGAAGAAATCTATTTTGACTTTCAAAAAAACATTATGGAAATCGAAAACTTTACTGGAAAAAGTCTTGAAACAATAAAGCAAGATTACTACAGCATGGTTCTTGTTGGGAATCTTCATTCACTAATTATTGCAGATGCTCAAGAAGAAGTAGATAAGGAAACGCGAAATAATGGAAAGTTGAAATATGAACAGTACAAAATCAACAAGAGTGTAACATTTGGAATAATGAAAGAACAGATTTACGATTTATTAACCGCAAGGAACTGGAAAAAACAATATAAGTTGTTAGTCAGAGAGTCTAAGAAATATAAAATCCCAGTTATTAAGTTTCCCAAGAACAAAAAAGGGAAATCTAAAATATCCAATTACTCGGAAAAGCGTGATTTAAGCCTTAAGTTGACAGCATTGCCTCCGGCAGAACCCATCCCCTTTTTTCAATAATAGATTTGGTAAAAATTCTTAACGTCTGAAGCTTTGGATTCTCATAAGATTTATCTTGTAGAAGTGCCGTTAATATTTCCTGCGGGAAATTTGATAATCTGTCAAAGTAGCTGTGAGCTTCGATGCAATAGGCGCAACCATTTGCTCGATTAATTGTCATCTGAATTACTTCCCGTTCAATTGGAGAGAAAGAGGTTTCGTTGAACAGTTTCCCAATTTCTTTATAGGCTTTTAATAACACCGGAGAATCAGCCATTACAGCATGCATATTTGGAATAAACCCAATTGATTTTTGTGTGGTTTTCAAAATGTTTTTCACAGCATTTGGCACTGATTCTACAGTATGTATTTTAAATATGCTCATATAATTTTATTCAACTCCATATATTTCAGTTTCGGGATGAAACGCTAACCATGCAAATGCAAAATGAATGCCGTTTGGTTCAATTAATAATTGTTTGTCTTTGAGCTTTCCGCTGATACATTTGCCGGTTATATCCCATACTGAATGGGAATTAATATCGACATAATTATCATTTTCCATACTGAAAATAAGTTTCTCACCTTCTATCACAGAGTTGAAAACAGTAACGGTACCAAGGTCTTTTGATTGTGTAATATCTTTCTCATCCAAGACAGAAACCAAACCAGGTTTATAAAATAAGACTATATTTTTCGAATTAAACTCGTCGTTAATAACTCCCTTTTTTGCAATAAGAGAAAAAGGATAAATTTTAAACTCACCAAAACTTCTAACATCAACAACTCTCTCCATTGCAGGAAGTCGTTTGTCTATTTGATTTGGATCAAAAAATCTTTCATACGGTTTTCCATTGCTTCTGTCATAATTTTTATAATAGTTAATTCCGTAACTTTCTTCAGCATCTTTGATGCCTATACTCTTTGAAAGTATTTTTCCATTCGGGTATCTATCAAAAAAATCTTTTACAGAAAGTATTAAAGATGGAACAACTTTCAATTCCGCACCAGCAAGCTCACCAACAATGGCTTTACCCTCTAATTGCTGCCACCAGGTTTCTGTTTGTTTATCCGCCATAACCATATCACTCTTACGAAGCATTCCGGAAACTTCAAAATCTAAAAGATGATTCTCGCCTTTGTGAGTAAGTCTTCTATCATACACAATTCCGGAATTACAGAGAGGGCAAAAAGTTGCAAGTATTGGAATGGTGCCCAAAGTGTCATTTGCTATTTCGTGTATTGAAAGCATATTTAGCGGATAAGCTTTTGCTTTGCCGTCAATCTGCACAGCAATAACCGGTTCAAGGGGGAAAAAACTTTTCAATCCTTCTTCTTTATACGCAAACTTCGGATAGTTCAACACTTGAAAACTTCTGCGTGGCAATACAATTGATAATTCCGAAAGATTAATTTCTGTTTTGGTTGTATCAGTCTTCCATCCAAAAGGAATTTGTTTTGGGTTTTTCATCTGCGCAATTATAAGCGAAGACAAAAAAATAAAGAAGATTAAGGATTTGAATAAGTACATTTTAGTTTCACTCCGTTTATGTAAAAAGAACATTCAATGGTTTTTTTTAATTTATATTTTAATTATCAATTTCCCATAATAAGTAATTTGTGTCCGTCGGGGTCTTGAGTTAAAAAACCAGAGCCAAAACCAAAAGATTTATTATCAATTCTTGAAATGATCTTTGAATAAGTTTTGAAGCCCGCATTTATAAGTTTGCTATAGAGTGAATGAATATCCTTTGTAAAAAGTTTTGTCTGCCAATGAACCAAATCATTTGCTTTAACCTCTTCGGTATATACTCTTCCTCCTTTGGGTTGAATATAATTTAAGAACTCAATGCCGGGACCAAAATCAGGATGAAGTCCGGTAATTCTTAAATGTGCGCCTTCAACATTATTTAATCGCTCTTGTTCAATTCCATAATTCTCACTCTCGCCGCCGACTTCCATTCCCAAAATATCGCGATAATATTTTAAACTTTCAACAGTGTTAGAAACAGCTATTGCTGTGTGATCAATCCCAAGAAATAGTTTGTTTGATTTCTTATGCCACTTTGGATTACCCTTATCCGACGGGAATTCAAGAATCTCAAGAGGATGCCCATCCGGGTCTTTAAAATAAAATGCTTTAATTCCACCGGCATTTTTATTCCAATCTGGTAAACGCTGCGGTTCAACAGAAATATTATTTACATCATTTATTTTCAACCATGCATAAGCACTATCCATATTGTTTGTGATTATTGCAATATGCTGAAACCAAAGATCGTTGCTTTTTGAATCTTCCGGGTAAGCTTTCCCTTCAGGAGAAATAAAATCAATTAGTTCAATCTGTTCTTCGCCTAATTTTAGTTTTGCTATTTGAATGGCTGCATCATTAATATTTACAAGCGCAGAATATTCCCCGCTCTGAATTGTATCATTCGAAACTAATTGGAAGTTAAGAACATTTGTGTAAAATGGTAGTGCCACACTCATTTCGTGAACCGTTATTCCTACAGATTCAACCGCAGTTACTTTGGACTGTGAGTTTATTGTCAGATTAAATACAAAAAGAAGAAATATAATTTTCACAAAAGATATTTTCATTTTTAAATATTCCCTATTTTTCATTTCGTTATCAACTCAATTAGGTGTTCGCCAACTCTTAAAGCATTTGCTATAATTGTAAGTGACGGATTAACCGCCGCACTCGATGGGAAGAAACTGCCGTCAACTATGTACAAATTATCTAAATCGTGAGTTTTGCAATTTAAATCCAATACATTCGTTTTGGGATCGCTTCCAAATCTGCAAGTACCAACTTGATGAGCAACACCTTCCAAGGGAATTTTCTTTTTAAGATAGATTGAACAAGGAATAATTTTGTCTCCGCAATCAATTGATTTTAAAACTTCTGTCCATCTTTTAAGCAATCGCTCATAAGCTTCTGTGTTATTGTCGGTATAGCTTAATTGAATGTTTCCGTTTTTTAATGTAACACGATTATTTGGATCGGGCAAATCCTCCGACGTAATCCACCAATCAATTGAGTGTTTTGCCATTTGATCCAAAGCGATATTAGGAGTCATCGGAGGCGCATCGCCTTCAAGCATTTCTTTGTTTGCTTTACCAAGTAACTGCACGTGCCCCATTGGAAAATCAAAATCCTTTTCGCCCCAATAAAAATC
>PCUD01000071.1:3921-12476 GCA_002786785.1 Ignavibacteriales bacterium CG18_big_fil_WC_8_21_14_2_50_31_20
AGTATCGCCCCGTTCTGATGTTTCATAAAATTTCTACCAACCTGACCAGAACTATTTGCAAGTCCGTTTGGATGTTTATCATTTGCAGATTTTAACAGAAGAGCAGCCGAGTTTATTGCCCCGGCACATAACGCAAAAATATCAGCAGAAAAGTTTTTAATCTTTCCATCAATTTGTGTTTCAACATATTTAACATTCTTTCCCGACTCATCGGTAACAACACGAGTAACTTTTGCGTTTGTAATTAAAGTAACATTTGGATATTTGATAGCATGTCGAACACCAACAAGATCGGCGTCAGCTTTTGCATCAACAAGACAAGGAAAGCCATCGCAAGTATCACAGCGTATACAATCGCTCAACACATGGTTTGCCTCGTTAAGTTTTACGCCAAGTGGAATGTAAAATGGATTGAATCCTTTATTTGATAAGGCATCGTGAATCTCTTGGATTCTTGGTTCGTGCGTAATATGTGAAAATGGATATTCACTTTTTCTTTTGGGTTCGGTTGAATCTAATCCTTGTTTTCCGTGAACGTGATATAATTTTTCTGCCTCGGTATAATAAGGTTCATAGTCGTCATACTTTAATTCCCATTCCGGAGATACGCCGCCTTTGTGAATTACTTTTTCAAAATCTTTTTCGCGTAATCTAAAAAGTGCAGCACCGTAAACCTTTGTGTTGCCTCCAACCCAGTAGCCTGTCCCAGGATGAAGTTCTTTTTCGTTTTTATCATACCAAACTTCTTTTGTATGATAACGGTCATGTTGAAATACTTCTTTAGTGTTCCAGTTTTCTTTTTCTCTTGGAAGAAAAGATCCGCGTTCAATTATCATAATCTTTTTCCCGCTTGGTGCAAGTTTGTATGCTAATGTTCCGCCGCCAGCTCCAGTTCCGATAATTATTATGTCATAATGGTTTTCCATTGTATCTCCTGATTAAGCTTTTATTGAATTTATATATCCACAATTAAAAATACAACGTACTTTATTATCATGGTTTAACTTTGCACATATAACTTGTTTTTTCCCTTTGATAGAAATAAATATTTGAGCAGCAATTAGCATTCCTATAGTAGGGGCGGTTAAATATATCCAAAATGAAGTCCAAATATTCGCAGGGAAAGCCGATGCAAATGAACGGGCTGGGTTAATACTCATCCCCGAAATAGGTGCTTCCACCGAAATAAATATTGCAAGCATAATTCCGGCAATTATGCCTGTATATTTAGCATATTTATCTTTGTTAGTTGTAAACAATACCATTCCCATTAATAGAAAAGACATTAAAGCTTCGGAAATAAAGGGGATAATTATTGAGCCACTATTTGGGACTGTTATAACATAATTTACCGGAGGATTTGTAAATGATTTACCAAGAATTATAGTAACCAAATAAACTCCAACAGTACCGCCAATTAATTGAAATATTATATAAAACAAAGCATCCCACTTTTTAATTTTTCCAAGCCTAAAAAAAGTTATTGTTAAAGCAGGATTCATGTGTGCGCCGGAACGTTTACCAATTTTGGAATTAATAAGTAAAATTGCAGTAACGCCCATAGCTATTCCAACTATCGATAAACGAACTTGATTAAAGGGAATTAATTTTTTGATAAAAAAATCATCATATTCAAAGAGCGAAACAAATACACCGGCAGAAATCATAAACAAACCTAGTTCAATTGCTTCCATTAAATATTCGGGATAATGCTTTTTGAATGAATTTATCATTTAGCACTACCATATTTTTGATAAATTCTTAAAAATTCTGCAACACCCCATGCTTGAGCAATGCAACCTTTAGAGTTGTGTGGAAAGTTACCATCAAATATTTCGGAAACTGTTCCTAATCCAGCATTAGAAATATGCAGTATAAAATTTTCAATTATTTTTTTAATTCTAACTTCGTTTTCTTTGGGATAGGCAAACTCAATTGCATCTGCAAAAGCACCAAGTAGAAAGCTCCAAACAGTACCTTGATGATAAGCTGAATCACGTAAATATTGGTCACCGGTATAAATGGGTTTATAATTTTCATTATTAGGTGAAAGACTTCGTAATCCAAAAGGGGTATAAAGATTTTCATACACTTTATCAACAATTAATTTGGCTTTTTCGGAACCTAATAATTTATATGGAAGGCTAATTGCATAAATTTGATTTGGACGAAAAGATGAATCTTTATAATCATCATCAACGTAATCAAACAAATACCCACCTTCTTCATTCCAAAAAGTTTCATTAAAATTTTTAAATACTTTATTTGCTTTTTTTTTGTAATACGCTTCACAAGTTTTTTTATTAAAAACATTAGATAAATAAGCTGCAATATGTAAAACATTATACCAAAGGGCGTTTATTTCAACAGCTTTCCCTTGACGTGGGGTAACAACCCAATCTCCAATTTTTGCATCCATCCAAGTTAATTGCACGCCGGGTTCACCAGAATAAAGTAATCCATCATAATCTTCATAAATATTATGACGTGTGCCTTTTTCATGCCAACTAATTATATTTTTTACAATCGGATAAAGGGTTTCGCGAACAAAATAAAAATCATTAGAAGCATCAAGATATTTTTTTATAGCAATAATAAACCAAAGTGAAGCATCTACGGTATTATATTCTGGTGATTCACCATAATCCGGAAATCTATTTGGAATCATACCTTTATCAACAGCCGCTGCAAAAGTTTCAAGGATGCTTTGTGCATCATTAAAACGCTTTGTACTCAATGTTAACCCAGGAAGCGAAATCATGGTATCACGTCCCCAATCAGAAAACCAATGATACCCTGCAATTATAGTTTTTCCACTTTCTTTTCGTTTTACAATAAATTGGTCAGCAGCAAGCAGTAGTTGTTTTAATATGGTGTTGTTTTTTGAATCAGCAACTATTTTTTCTCGTCTATATTTTTCCTTTTCAAATAAATATAGGCCATCACGCAGTATTGGAATGGATGAAAGAGTAACAATTATTTTATCCCCTTTATTTACAGAAGTTTTAAAAAAGCCAGGTTTAAATAAATCTTCTCTATAATCTAATCCTCTGTTTAATTCTTCGAGATATTCAAAATTGTAATACCAGTCTGGACAAGAAGTAAATTCGCCTTTATTTATTGAAGCAAAAAGAGTTGTTGGACGATTTTGTAAATTAAATTTTAATAAATTGTTTTTGAATGAATATTCGGCTTGTAAATTAACATCAGCCTTTCTTAATGAATGAAAATCGCGCATTGCAATAAATGGAGTGAGTTGAATCTCAAATTCTTCAATAGCCTCAAGTACTTCATAAATAATTACAGTAGTATTTCTTTCACTAATAGCTGCAATTGTTTTTTTGATTTTAACTGAATCAACTTTGTAAATAAATTCCGGGAATAAATCTTTTTTGAATTCTACCAAGTATTGATAGCCTTTTGGACTCACATTTCCAGGGAATTGGTTTACTGATAATTCGTAAAATTTATTTTTTAATACAATTGCTTCATCCAGTTTGGATACAATTACTTCCTTTTCAACAGGTGGATTATTAGCGGAAACTAAAAGCCCATGATATCTTCTTGAATTCAAGCCAATTATAGTTGAGCTGGCATATCCTCCAACACCGTTTGTTTCAATCCACTCTAATTTGGATGATTTTGAAAAATCGCTTATTTCTTTCTGATTTATGGTAATCATAAATTTATTCCTCAGTTTAAAAGTCCAAACAAATAATATTTTTAATCAACCATCTATTATCCAATTTGACTATATGTAATTATTCATAGTGGAGAATTAAATAATTATCCTCCCGTTGCAAAACCAGGGTAAAGTGTCATTCCGCCATCTATGTAGATACTTGTACCATTAATGTAGTCAGCATAATCTGAAGCAAGCCAAGCAGCAGCTCTACCAATATCATCAACTTCCCCAATTCTTTTGTAAGGGATTAGTTTCATCAAATCATCATAAGCTTCTTTAGTTTCCCAAGCAGAAGTGTTAATTGGAGTTCTGATAGCTCCAGGGGAAATACTGTTTACACGAATTCTAAATGGAGCAACTTCTTGAGCAATACTTTTCATCATCAACATAACACCCCCTTTTGAAGCTGCATAATTTACATGACCCGCCCAGGGTATAACCTCATGAACAGAACTAATATGAATTATTTTCCCTGCCGAACAAGATATATCTGCAATCACACCTCTTCTTTTAAATTCTTTCACTGCCTCTCTCGCACAAAGAAATTGCCCAGTAAGATTTACATTAATCACTGTATTCCATTGTTCTAAAGTCATTTCATCAATCGGTGCATCTTTTTGCAGCCCTGCATTATTTACCAAAATATCAATTGTTCCAAATTCCTTAAACGTTTTTTCAAACATAGCTTTAACTTCATTTTCATTTGAAACATCTGCTTGAAATGCAAACACATTAACACCACATTTTTTTACTTGCTCAACTAACTCTAAAGCAGCTTGTTCGCCGCCACGATAATTGATGACAACATCAGCCCCGGCTTTAGCAAGCTCTAATACAACACCTTTTCCAATACCTGAATTTGCACCTGTCACTAAAGCCTTTTGTCCTTTTAGCATTTTAACTTCGGAACATATTGGCATTACAACATTTGGTAGATTAATAGTTATTTCATTCATTTCATTTCCTTTTTTATTTCTTTGGTTGAAGAATTTTTGCAATTAAACCAGTCCACCCTGTTTGATGTGAAGCACCAACCCCACGACCATTATCGCCATTAAAATATTCGTGGAACAAAATGTACTTATTAAAATATGGGTCTTTTTGAATTTTATTATTGTAATTATATACAGGGCGCAAACCGTTTTTGTCTTTTAAAAATATTTTCGAAAGTCTATTTGCAATTTCATCTGCAGCTTCCTTAATTGTTACAAAATTACCAGAGTTTACAGGACATTCAACTTTAAATTCATCACCATAATAATGATGAAATCTATAGAGGGATTCAAGAATTAGAAAATTTACCGGGAACCAAATTGGACCCCGCCAATTGGAATTACCACCAAATAGACCACTATCAGATTCTGCGGGGGTATATTTTACTTCAAGTTTGTTTCCGTCAACATAAAATTTATACGGATTTTCTTTGTGATATTTAGAAAGTGCACGAATTCCATAATCGGAAAGGAATTCTGTTTCATCTAACATACGTTTCAATAATTTTTTCATTCTATGACCACGAAGCAAAGAAAGAAGATTTCTATTTCCAATTCCAGGCTCATTCCATCGCGAAACAAGATTGCACATCTCTGGTTTGTTTTTAAATAACCAATTAAGCCGTGCTTCAAATTCCGGCACTTGTTTCAATAAATCTGGATCTAAAACTTCAACTGCAAATAATGGAATTAATCCAACCATTGAGCGAATTTTTAAGTGCGAAATTTTTTCATCCATGTGAAGAGCATCATAATAAAATCCATCTTCTTCATCCCAAAGCCCAACACCTTGGCAACCCATATTTGTCATAGATTGGGCAATATATAAAAAGTGCTCAAAAAATTTTGTTGCTAAATCCTGATAAATTGGTTTGGTTTTAGCGAGCTCGAGAGAAATACGAAGCATATTAAGCGAAAACATAGCCATCCAGCTAGTTCCATCGGACTGATCTAAATGCCCGCCAGTTGGCAGGGTGGAACTTCTATCAAATATTCCAATATTATCTAAGCCTAAAAATCCACCTTGAAAAATATTATGTCCATCATGATCTTTTTTATTAACCCACCAAGTAAAGTTTAAAAGAAGCTTATGAAAAACTCTTTCAAGGAAATCAAGATCAGCTTTTCCTTTAATTTTTTTGTCAATTTTAAAAACCCGCCAAGTAGCCCAAGCATGAACTGGAGGATTAACATCTGAAAAATTCCATTCATAAGCTGGTAGTTGTCCGTTTGGATGCATAAACCATTCGCGCGTAAAAAGAAGAAGTTGTTCTTTTGCGAATTCGGGATCAATCATAGCAAATGGAATACAGTGAAAAGCTAAATCCCAAGTTGCATACCAAGGATACTCCCATTTATCAGGCATTGAAATAATATCCGCATTATTAAGGTGATGCCATTCTTTATTTCTACCATCTTTACGTTGTTTAGGAGGTTTAGGATGTCCTTTATCTCCTTCAATCCATTCTTCTATATCAAAATAATAAAATTGTTTGCTCCATAACATTCCCGCAAAAGCTTGTCTTTGAATATCTTTAGCGTCCTGAGTTACTAAATCTTTTTGAATTTCATCATAAAAACAATCAGCTTCTTTAATTTGGTTTTCAAATATCTTGTCAAAGTTCTTAAACGGATTAACTATTGAATTTTTTACAAGTCTTAATTTTATTGATTGAGAAGCACCTCCTTCAATTTCAAGATTATAATCGCATGCAGCTTTAGTGCCTATTTTGGAATGGTTAATAGCATTATTAATGTTTTGAGTTATAAAATCATTAATGCCATCTTTTACAAATTCAGTAGAATTATCAACATTATATAAGTGCTTATAGTTTGTTTCATTCTCGCAAAATAATATTTCGGGATTTCCATCAAAATATAAATTGTATTTTCCTAATGAGTTATGAATTAATTGAATAGAGTTACTTTCTGTAAGAAATAATTGCGGTTTATTTTTATCCTTTCCTAAACTCCATGTATTTCGGAACCATACTTGTGGTAAAAGTTTTAGCAAAGCTTTTTCCTTACCACGATTATAAGCTGTAATTTTAATAAGAATATCCTCTTCAGAATTTTTTGCGTACTCAACAAATACATCAAAGTATTTATCCTCATCGAAAATTCCTGTATCAACAAGTTCATATTCCAAGTCAGCCTTTGTTCTTCTATTATTTTCTTCAACTAACTGAGTATATGGAAACGCACTTTGTGGGTACTTATAAAGCATCTTCATATAAGAATGTGTTGGAGTGTTGTCAAGATAATAATAATGTTCTTTAACATCCTCGCCATGATTACCCTGATTTCCAGTTAATCCAAAATATCTCTCTTTAATAATTGCATCTTTTTTGTTCCAAAGAGCAACCGAAAAACAAATAAGTTGGCGATCATCACTAATTCCGGCAATTCCTTCCTCACCCCAACGATAAGCTTTGCTACGAGCATTATCGTGTGATACATACTCCCAAGCGGTCCCATCCGGACTATAATCTTCTCTAACAGTTCCCCATTGTCTGTCTGTTAAATAAGGTCCCCATTTACGCCAATTTTTATTTTCGGCTTTAATTGATTGCAATTTTTTAATTTCTTTTTTCATAATTTTTTATTTCCAAAATAATAATTCACTTATAGATTATTTGTCTTCTTTTAGACAGTTTATCAAATAAACATTTCATTTATAAAAACTGAGTTATTTTTTTAGCAACAACCACCTCCATCATAAAAGAATGTTGACCCCGAAATAAAAACATCATTACGATTAAGACTTTCGAGAGCTTTGGCAGTTTTATCGCAAACAGCAAGTGGTTGGTTGTTTAATAACATATGTCCATTATTATCATCAAATAATTCCTCTGAACCATAATATATGGCTGTTTTACCAGTAAAAACACAAGCACCATCAGTTGGAATTTGATCTTTTATGGCACAAATTTCAATACTTTCAATAAATATATTTTCATCTATATCATAATGCAAATTGTCAAGAATTCTGTATGGTCTTTTTGCCCTTATTTCAATAGTTCCAAATCCAATAGAAGAAATTAACTCTATATATTTTTTCAATGGAAGAGCACCACTTAAACATAAAGCTCTTAAATTTGCATCATTTTTAAGTTTTTCTGGCATTTCAACTTCACTAATTGGATCTGAAAGAACTAACCTTCCGTGTGCCTTAAGCACACGATAAATTTCTTTTAAAGCTAATACAAGCTCGTTTTCATGAAAAATATTAAACAAACAATTTTGAGCAGCAACATCAATTGAATTATCATTTAACGGTAAGTCTAACGCACTTCCTTTATATAATTTTATAAAATCTTTTTTGAACCAATCATTGTGCTTTTCTGCTTCATTTAAATTTTGAGTGCAAGCGGTAATCATTTCTTGCACAGGATCTACACCAATTACGCTGGATATTTTTCTGGTGAAATAGGAAAACTGAAGTAATTCCATTCCACCACCAATACCAACATAAAGAACTGTAGGATTGTTAGATAAATCGCGAGGATGAACAGTGCTTCCACAACCATAGTTCATTTCTAACATTTTAGTTGGAATTGATAATCCTGGCAGTTGCCATATTGGCGTTGTTGTGCAACATAGTCCTTTTTGTGGATTTAAGGCTGCTTCTTTATATACTTCTTCAACTTTTTCGAGATATTTCATTTTTTTCCTAATGATTATTAGCTTTTAAAAAATATTAATAGATTCAACCCACATATTATTAAAACTATAATAAAACGATTTTTTTAATCTAAATTAAATTTTTCTTAAACTTTGTCTGGATTACCAATTCAGATTGATAAGGTCACAAATAAAAGTAGTAATCAATTATGTTTTGGAAAATGTAAAAGTTCATATTAAATTTAATTTAATTT
>PCUD01000071.1:12485-17422 GCA_002786785.1 Ignavibacteriales bacterium CG18_big_fil_WC_8_21_14_2_50_31_20
GAATATCCGACTAAATAATTATTCCAAGATTCTGACAAACCTATTTTATTAAATCAAACAATTTCCCAGTAAGTTCACCACTTAAATTAAATTCAATTATTGCATCAATTACTAAATCTGAATTTCCATTTTGTAAATAGTTAAGTGAAATTATTTTAGTATTTGTTGATTTCAAAATATTGAGCTGTTATAATGGATACTCATGCATTTTTTTAAATTGGTAAAACATATTTTAACTTTTGCACAACTATTAGCTAAATGGTTGGCAGTGCAAATTTCACCACAATATTTCCACCAGTTACCGAAAGGACTATAATATTGTAGTTTTTCAAGTTGTTAATTATTGAAACACAATACTTTTTTCATTTTTCAATTTCACTTTCAGTTTTTTTTAATCCTTGTTTAGTTTTTGTAGCTGAATAAATTGATACTGCAAATGGGACAAAAAACGTTAATAATACTTTGAAATAATTTAGAGCATCAAAATTTAAATTGATAATGTTTTCACCCTGATTAATTAAATTTAGTATTATACCAACAAATAAAGCTACTTTTAGATGAATATATATTTCATTTTTCATTTTGATAATTAAGTATCGCTAAAATTATTTTTCTTATACAAATTTATGTTCTCAATCTTTAAATTATAGTCTTACATACGACATTATACAAGTATTGCAATAAAGACTGAATGTCTTTATTTGTCAAGTAATTGACATTTAACTTAAAACCAAAACTATATTTTTACATATAGCTTATGTACATTTTTAATAAGTTACATAAAGTTTAACTAATAATTTAATTTAATAAAGGAAATACAAATGAAATCAATTTTCAAAACACTTAGTTTAATACTTATTTTTGCTTTTGGCTTAACTTTAACTATAAATGCTCAAACCGTAAAAGAATCAAAAAAAGAAGTAGTTGAACAACCATTTTGTCCTGTAGCTTATTTAGCAATGAACAAAGCCGCAAAAGGAGATGCAAAATATTCATCTATTTATAAAGGAAAAACATATTATTTTGCTATTAAAGATGCAAAAAGCATGTTTGATGCTGAACCTGAAAAATATTTACCCAAATATGATGGCTTTTGTCCAACTGGGTTAGCTATGGGAAAGAAACTTGCTTCAAATCCCGAGATATTTTCAGTTTATAAAGGAAGTACTTATTTATTTTCAAACCAAATGGCAAAAGAAAATTTTGATAAAGACCCCGAAATGGTTATTAAAGGAGCAAACAAAAACATTGCAATCCTCGCAAAAAAATAATTTCAAATTAAATATTTAAAAAACCCCATTACATTAATTTGTAATGGGGTTTTTTTGTTATTATTTTTTATGTAATAATTTCATTTTTATGAAATTATAATATAAATTAAAAAGGTTAGTTTGAACTATACCAATTTGACACTACTTAAGGTTAGACGCTTAATGAGTACAAAAACAAATATAAACACAAAATTTTTGACTATAATTTTATTAAACCTTTGGGGAATATCATCACTAATATTGTTCCTTTTTTTGCCAAAAACAATTATAAATTATACTGAACTTTATATTTTTAGTTCGTTTTTATATTTAATATTATGTGTTTTTGTATTCAAATATGATGTTAGTAAAAATGGAGTTTTGATATTAACTTTGGTATGGTTTGTAGTTAAAGCAATTTCTATTTCCTATAATCCAATAGGTTCGGATGATTACTACCGATATTTATGGGATGGAAAAGTTCAAATAAATGGAATTAATCCATTTTTATATGCACCGCAAGATTTAACTTTAACTTCATTACATTCTGAATTATTACCCGACAAAGTAAGTTTTCCACATATTAAAACCATTTACTTCCCAGTTGCTCAAGCGTTATTTACACTTTCTTTTGCTATTTCCGGTGAAAATATTTGGGGCTTAAAATTGTTTCTATTACTTAGCGATATTATGATATTGATAAGTCTTTATTTTTTACTAATTAAATTTCATTTACCACTTAAATATCTTCTGTTTTATTCAACACTTCCATTTATTTATTTTCAATTTATAATAGATTCTCATATTGATTTAGTTGGTGCAGCTTTAATGTTAGGTGCAATTACACTTTATCTTTATCAAAAAAAACATTTGGGATTTATATTACTTGGACTTTCAATGTTGGTTAAACCTACAGCTTTGCTTCTATTGCCTTTCCTTTTTCAACACGAAAATTCAGTAAAACAAAAAATTATTGCTTTTATTTTACCACTTTTAATTCTAGGATTTTCATTTGCTCCTTATATATTTGTTGCTACTCCATTAGAAACGTTAATAAATTATACGGAAAATTGGACTTTTAATGGAATGGTTTATAACATTATCAAAATATTTTCTGCGGATAATTTTACAATTCGCATTATCTGCGGGTTACTTTATATTGTAGTTTATGCAACTTTGTTTTTTTCCAAATTAGATTTTCTTAAAAAAATATACTTATCAATTTTCTTATTAATGATTTTTTCCCCAGTGGTTCATCCATGGTATTTAATTTGGTTTGTTGTTTTTTTACCCTTAATACAAAATTTTTCCGGATTATATTTTGTAAGTGCTGTAAGTTTAACATTTTTCACTGTTTTAACTTATCAAACCACGGGTGTTTGGAAGGAATATCCTATAGTGCTTCTTACTCAATACCTTCCTCTTTTCGTTTTATTTATTTATGAAATTTTTAATAATAACCTAAAGGAAGATATTATAAATAAATCAATTCTTGAAAAGACTAATAAATATTAAGTAAAGTATTTTTACAGAAGCCTTAACAGTACCTCCTAATGTTCCAGTTACTTTAGATTGCCCAATTCTTTTTCGATAACTAACAGGCACTTCATTTGTTCGCAATTTTTTCTTTGCAGCTTTTATCTGCATTTCTACAGTCCAACCAAAATTACGATCTTGCATATTCAACTCTTTTAATGATAAAAACCTAATAGCACGAAATGGTCCCAAATCAGTAAATTTATAATTCCAAAAAATTTTAATTAAAAAGGAAGCAAGCCAATTACCAAAAATTGCTTGTGGCAGCATTGCTCCCTTTTCTCTTTTGCCAATAATACGCGAGCCAATAACAAAATCATAATTATTATTAATAATTGGATTAACTAACATATTCATTTCTTCCGGATGGTCACTATAATCGCCATCAATAAAAACTACAACATCACAATTTAGATTTGATATATATTTAATTCCAGTTAAACAAGCCGCACCATATCCTTTTTCATTTTCAAAAAGCACTGTTGCACCGGCTTTGATGGCAACTTCAGAAGTGTTATCAGTAGAGCCATTGTTTACCACTATAATTTCATCAACAAAATCCGGAATGTCATGAATAACATTAGGTAAAGATTTTTCTTCATTAAATGCTGGAATTATAACAACAATTTTTTTTTCGCTAATCATTCTGAAATAGCTCCACCGCAGCTACTTCCGGCTCCGGCAGTACATCCAAAACAATGGGAACTAAAAATAATATTCCGATTAATTAATTTTTCATAATCAAAATCAAAAACTGTAATTGGTTTACCATCAAAAACTTGCATATTTAACATTTGATTAAAATCACAATCAAAAATTCTTCCATCATAAGAAACACTTAGTAATGAGCGGCACATAACACCAAGAGCAGAAGAAGGATTAAAGGAAGTTATTAATTTTTCCATGTATTCATCATAAGTTCCATGTCTTTCTAATTGTTCCCTAAACCTGTGAATTGGCATATTTGTTATTGTATAAAGGTTATTAAATTTTAATCCATAATTTTTCATTAATTCTGCTTTATAATCTTTTTCAAGAGATTCTTGTGATGCGGGAAGAAAAGCTCCAACCGGATTATACACAAGGTCTAATATCAATCCACTATTTTTATTACCATAACCAACAGAATTTAGCATTTTCATAGATTCAATACTTTTCCGGAAAACTCCTTTGCCACGTTGTTTGTCTGTAAAGTACTCTTGATAATATGGAAGTGACGAAATAACTTCAACAGAATTTTCAGCATAAAATTTTGGAAGATACATTTTTGATTCTTTTGTTGTTGGATCTCCATCAATAGTTACTGTTAAATTATGGCGAACAAGAATATGCTTGTTAAGTTTTTTGGCTTCACGAACAAAATAATCGAAATGCGGGTTTAATTCAGGAGCCCCACCTGTTAAGTCCAAATTTTTTATTTGGGGATTATTTTGCAGAATTTCCAAACATTTATCAATAGTTTTCTTACTCATTTGCTCTGTTCGTTGGGGAGATGAATCTACATGACAATGCAAACATGCTTGATTACATTTTAACGTAATATTCACCTGAAGTGTATCAATAGATAAAGGTTGTAAATTTAGTTTGTATTCAATTAATTTATTTTCAAAATTATTTCTATTATTATTAACAAGATGTAAAACAGCTTTTTCCATAATTTCCCTTTCGTTAAATAAAATTTTAAGCACCGTGTTTTTCCATAACATTTAACATTTGCACACCGTGAACTAAATTAATTCCGGCAGCCATTGCAGCAGCAACATGTATTGCTTCAGTCATTTGATCGGGATTTGCACCGTTTTCAAGACAAGCCGTTGTATATGCATCTATACAGTATGGACATGGTTTAAAATGAGCAATAGCCAATGCTATTAGTGCTTTTTCTCTTTTTGTTAATGCTCCTTCAGTACCAACTGCGGCATTATAATAATCAAAAAATTTATCCATTAATTCTGGCTTAAATTTCCCAACTTCTGCAAAACGACCAAGGTCTTTTGATTCGTAATAATTCATATTAATCTCCTTATTTATCTTGGGTTTAAATATAACTATAAGAAGAAACATTTATCCCCAAATATGCATTAGAAAAGCATTAATGCATATTCGACTAACTCGCTCTAAGCGTTTGTACTATTGTTCACTTAACCTTTT
>PCUD01000071.1:17443-22424 GCA_002786785.1 Ignavibacteriales bacterium CG18_big_fil_WC_8_21_14_2_50_31_20
CAGGTTTATTTAATTTTAGACTATTTTTTCTATAAAATAAATTAATTGGGCGACGTTTTGGGCTAAAGCCCGTAAGTTGGAAAGTATTTCTAAATCCGTTGGCTAAAGCCAACGGTAATTACTTTAGTTCAAAAAATAATTATTGCCAATTACTTTTGCTGAAAAAACAATTATTACCAATTGCTTTTGCTGAAAAAATGGAAAACTTATTATTAAAACTATTCAAAGATAAAATTGATTTCTTTGTTGAACTAAGCCGCAAAGCGGCAGCACTTACTCCACAATAATGCCAACTTAAAAATCAATATTTTTCTTTGCATCAACATAAATATTTCCGCTAATTATAACAAATACAAATATCAATATCAATAATTACGGAGGTATCAAATTTACACATCTATACACGTTCATTTTAATATTTAATCCTCATTTACAAAACTTTCTTGATAATCTTTTGCAGTCAATACGGTATCATACAAGCCAATCTCTTCGCCTTCGTGTTTATTTATTCCAATGTATTTTAAGGAATCATCTTCATATCGCTTAAACTTGTAAACCGCATCATTCATTAATGCGCTATTAAATACACCAAGACTTACGAGCAATTCAAATTCATGAACTGATAATCCAGTAACTTTTTTGAAAAGACCCGGTTCAAGTTGAGTAATTACATCTTTCAAACTTCTTTCACGATAATCTGTTAGATACATAAATACTGGAACACGCGTAGCAAACTTGATAAGCTTTTCTTGAATTTGTTTTCTTATACTCTTGTACTCTTTTTCTTCTGCGGTAAGTTCCTTTTTTTCTTTCTTAGTTAAATCTCTTTCGTTCGCTTCTTTTTTGGCTTTTTTTACGGATTCTGATTTGTTAATTATTGTTTCGATATCTTGGTTCAGATTTCGGAAACCTTCAATATTCATAAGAGCTTGCATCGCTTTTTCATTATTCATTAATCGCTGTAATGTATTGTTATCAACATTTACAAGTAACGCACTTTCCCATCGGCGAGCCAACAATGTTGCAGTAGTTCCGCTCATTGCCATATCTAATATACCTGCCGCATCAATTTGTTTCATAGAACTTCCGTCATAAGCAAGAACTGGTAAAAAATGAATAAATTCTTCCACTTTCTTTTCGGGATTAGTTTCATTTACATTCAGTCTGCAACTATAATCAGCTATTTGCCTTAATGCTCTGTCAGGTGCAAAATCAAAGACATAGCATTCTTGTTTTATTATTTCTTCTTTATTTGGCGATTTGTCATCAGAATTATAAATTGTCCAGGGTGATTGAACCCTGAATGCCGCTTGAAAATATGTTTCGGGGCTTGAAGAATTGCGAAGCATAAATATTCCAGTCCAAGGTTTAACTGTAACTCCAGTTGTTAATTTTCCACAAGATAATGTAATTGTTTTTGTTTTTAGTGGATTATCCATAGCCTTAAAAACTGGAGGCAGAGCTTCAACACCAATTCCAGCACTTTTTCCTGCTGCTACAACTATATTATAATCGTAGTAAAATTTATTTTGTTTTTGTTCCATTAAATTTTTCATTGCATAACACGAAGCAACACTTGGCAAAAACCAAAAAGTATGAGAAAGCACATTTAATAAACGAGCATCTGAAAAAGGCATTGGAGGTTTTTTTGCCCCTAATTTTAAATTGTCAATTGTGGTTTCTAAATAAGAACCGCGAATTAAATCCAACCATTTTTGAACTTCATCCTCATACTTAAAACGAGCTGTAAAATCTTCTCCGTAAGCCGAGAAAAAAACATTTAAATCAAACTCATTAAACTCACCTTTCATTGCAATTTCTCTAATCGAATCTGGCAATTGATAAGTTAACATAACCATTCGAGGTAATGAAGAATAAGGGTTGTCTGCGCCTTCACTTCGACTATCCTCAGCATTAGTCCACTCTTCTTTTGCTTTTTGTTCGTCCGAATATGTCCAGTTGAAAATCTGTTCTTCAATAAATTCTCCTGATGTTATTGCACGAAATGGAGTTCCTGATAAGTATAAATAAGCATTTGTAGTTATTGGCATTGTGTCTTCATCAAAATAATCAATACCTTCGCCTTCACCAAACTTTACTTCCTTCTTATCTTCAGCTTCAAACAAATCTTTTGCATTTTCGCGCCAAGCTCCGTAATGATATTCGTCAAATACTACACAATCCCAGTTAGTGGTATGTACCCATTCATTTTTAGATTTTATTCCGCCTGCTTCATTTTTGCCGAGATAATCTTGAAATGAGCCAAAACAAACAAAAGGCTTTGTTTTATCCACGTCTTCAAAAGTCAATCCGTTGCGGGAAATAAATTGCCAACCTTTAAAATCCAAATGATTTTTAATATCTTCTTCCCAAGCGCTTTGTACTGCAGGTTTAAATGTTAATACAAGTATTTTTTTCCAAGCCATCCTTTTGGCTAATTGATAAGCAGCAAAAGTTTTACCAAAACGCATTTTAGCATTCCAAAGGAAGTGAGGAGTATTTATACGGTTTTCTTTTTTAAAGCTTTTAAAATATGTAATTGTTTTTTCAACAGCAGCTTCTTGTTCTGGTCTCATTTTGAAATTTAAGGTGCGATTTTCTTCGCTAAAAGAACCAATCTTAATTGAAAGAATTGCTGCTTTAATTTCATCAACAGAACATTTAAACCATTCACCTTCCGAATTTTTTATATTCTTTTTACTCAAATAACGGTGTACATCATGGTCTGTAAATACACTTCCATCATTTCGAATTGCCGATTCTTCCAGTACAATTTTGTATTTAACTCGGCTTGTTTTTAACTGTTCTGCAATCCGCTCTTTTGAAGTACGATTTGTATATCCAACTTTTAGTAAATCTTTGTGGCTTTCTACTCCTATTAATTCATAAGCGTAAATAGTTGGCTTTGCATCGGGTCGCTGTGGAAAAAATTTATTGCTCATATAATCCAAAACTCTCGTTTATTCTTTTAATTATTTCTTTTTCTTCAGGTAAAAGTTTTTTGTATTCTTTGGGTAAAACAGAACTTGTTGTATAAGTTGCAACTCCAATTGGCATTTGGCTTGTCTTTAGAGAATACTCTACAATTGTTCTATCTTTTTCTTTACAAATAATTATTCCTATCGAATCATTTTCATGCGGAAGCTTTACTTCGTCATTTAATACACTAAGATAAAATTCCATTTTACCTTTGTATTCCGGTATAAACTCTCCAATCTTTAGTTCAACTGCCACCAAACATTGAAGCTGACGGTGATAAAGGAGTAAATCAACAAAATATTCTTTCCCACTAATTTCTAATCGGAACTGATTGCCAATAAATGTGAATTGATAACCCATTTCAAGAAGAAACTTCCTTATGTTTTGAACCAATAATTTTTCCAATTCGCTTTCGTTGTATTCATCGGCAAGTCCAAGAAAATCAAAAGTATATTCATCTTTTACAGCTAAGTAAGCCTGGTTTTTAGTTGAATCAGGAAGAGTTTGCTCAAAATTGGTTTGATTCAACAGGTATTTTTCGTAATTCTTGTTTTCGATTTGATGGATTAATATGTTCTTTGTCCAACCGTATTTTTTTGTGGCAAGAATATAAAACTGCCGCTCTAAATTATCCTTACATTTGTTTAGAATAACAATGTGTTTTGTCCAGCTTATTTCTCCAACCAGTGGTTGGAGATTTGAAACTCCTTGATATTCATTATAAAATTGAGCCATTAACCAAAGATTAGTAGTAGAAAAACCACCAACACCCGGAAATTCCTTCTGAAGTTCTTTTGACAATGTTGGCACTATTGATTTGCCCCAGCTTTCCGATTGTTTCTCTGAAATAGACTTTCCAATTTCCCAATACAGGTTAATTAAATGTACATTTACAATTTTTAACGCCTCATATTGTGCCTGCCTTATTTTGGCTTTTATTTCGGCAATAAAATTTATTTGAAGTTCATTAACCATTATCTCTTTCTTCTCTTTGGGCTAATTTATTTTTAGCAATTTCTATTGATTGATGAAATTTTCTTTGAAGTAGCTTCATATCGGGTAGTTTGGTTAGATACTCAGCAATTTTAATGTTGCTGTTATCTAATTTTAATAGTTCAACATGTTCTTGATTTCTGTAAGCGCATAGAATCAATCCAATTGGTGGATTTTCTCCTTCAATCATCTCATGTTTTTCAAGCCATCGTAAATATAATTCCATCTGTCCTTTATGAGCGGCTTCAAATTTTCCTATCTTCAATTCAATAACAACAAGACATTTCAACCTTCTGTGGTAAAAAAGTAAATCGATGTAATAATCTTCGCTATCTATAGTTATTCTTTTTTGGCGGGATATAAAAGCAAAATCGCTTCCCAATTCAATTATAAAATTTTGCAGTTCCGCTATTATTGCCGATTCTAAATCCTTTTCAGAATAGCTGTTCTTTAAACCAAGGAAATCAAGAAAATAGGGGTCTCTGAAAACTAAGTCGGGAGTTAGCTGATTTTCTTTTCCCAGCATTTCTAAATCGTTAATTATAGTTTGTTCCGGTTTTTTACTTATTGCGGTGCGTTCGTAAAGCATTGAGTTAATGCGTTCTCTAAAAGTACGCACACTCCATTTTTCCAGCTTGCACATCTCAATATAAAATTTTCGCTTCAAGGGGTCTTCTATAGGAATTACTGCCAATAAATGAGTCCAGCTCAATTGTCGTATCAGTGAAACGACAATCTCTTGTTCGTGAAATACTTCCGCAAACTGTATCATTCTTCGTAAATTTTTTTCGGAAAAGGAATTACCATATTCAACTACTAATTGTTTGGAAAGTGAAGTAACAATCTGCTTTCCGTATTCGGCTCTTTTTGATTTTAGAACTTCTTTGTTAATCCGTTTGCCAATTTGCCAATACAACATTGTTATTGTTGAATTAACCTCAGCCGCTATATGCTGCCGGCTTTCTTCTATTAGCCGCTGTATTTCGCCAAATAACGGCTCCTCTTTTTG
>PCUD01000071.1:22471-22685 GCA_002786785.1 Ignavibacteriales bacterium CG18_big_fil_WC_8_21_14_2_50_31_20
CTAAGTATTTAAGATATTCTTGAATCAATGTATTTCCAATCTTCTTCACTAAGTTTCCACCTTTTTATAAGAATCTTATCGGTGAATTCGTCTTCATACTTACCAATATCTGGTATTAGAGAAAAGTTTTTTCTTGTAACATCTTGAGAGATTACTGTTTGAAGCAAAAGGAACCGAACAATTTTTGTAAACAAATAAGACTTAAATGATTCAA
>PCUD01000026.1:0-8659 GCA_002786785.1 Ignavibacteriales bacterium CG18_big_fil_WC_8_21_14_2_50_31_20
GGCGTGCTTGGTTTACTTGGCGATAATTTTAAGTTTGGTCTTGGACCATTACCAGCGGGAATTTACAATACGCCTTATGCATATTGCAGACATTGCGAATTCAACCAAACTTTTCCCGGATGTAATTGGGAATGTGTTGATCATATAAAGAAAAAAATTCGTTATGAAACCACAAATAATATTGCTGCAATAATCGTTGAACCAATTCAAGGAACGGCGGGTAATGTTGTACCTGCACCTGGATTTTTAAAAGAACTTAGAAAACTTGCTGATGAAATTGGTGCATTATTAATTTGTGATGAAATGATAACCGGTTTCGGCAGAACCGGAAAAATGTTTGGGACACAGCACGAAGATATTGTCCCTGATATTATTACTATTGGTAAAGGATTTGGCGGAGGTTTTCCAATGACCGGTGTTATGTCTCGCAAAGAAATAATATTTGCTAAACCATTTGGAAATCCAAGCGGAAGTTCCTCCAGCTATGGCGGAAATCCATTAGCATCAACTGCTGCTTATGCAACTGTTAAAACAATTGTTGAAGAAGGATTAGTTGAAAATTCAGCAACAGTCGGTGCATTTATGCTTGAGAAGTTCAACGAAATGAAACAAAGAATTCCTATCATCGGTGATGTGCGTGGCAAAGGATTAATGATTGGAATTGAATTGGTAAAGGGAAAAGATTCAAAAGAAAAACTTGATAAGAAATATACCGAAATGGTCTTCCAGGAATGTTTGAAACGCGGATTGATTGTGATGGGTTACAATGCCGATATACGTGTTTATCCCTCGTTAATCGTTACTAAAGAAATTGCTGAAGAAGGAATTCAAATTATGGAGGAAGCATTCACTTATGTGGCTGAACAAATTAAAAATTGAGTCAACGTATAAATCAGCAGACACCGAAGAATTTCTTGATCGGATTTTCTATCGTAAAGTTGGATATGGAATGGCAGTTGCATCTAAAGTGATTGGTCTAACACCAAATGCCGTTACATTTATCAGTATAATCTTTGGTGTTGCTGCCGGTCATTTATTCTTCTATCAAAACACAACAATAAATCTCATTGGCGTTTTGCTCTTAATTATTGCTGAGGCATTAGATGGGGCTGATGGACAGCTTGCCCGGATGACCAATACTTTTTCCCGCTATGGAAGAATATTCGATGGGGTTGCCGGTAATTTATGGTTTATTAGTATCTACTTACATATGTCAGCAAGGTTTATTATAGAAAGCGGAACTCCATTCATATTACTGCTTGCATTGATTTCTGGAATAAGTCATTCTTTTCAAAGTGCAATGGCTGATTACTACAGAATCTTTTATTTGTACTTTACTCAAAGTAAGAATAAAGATATCGATGATCTTAACGAGGTTAAAGAAACTTATTCTAAACTATCCTGGATAAAAACACCTTTTAGGAAATTCCTTCTTCGAGTTTATATAAATTATACTCATCAACAGCATTTACTTGCAAAGCATGTGAGAAGTTTATACAAGTATGTTGAAGATAATTTCAGAGGAAACGTCCAGTCGTGGCTTATTGAAGAATACCGCAAATTTAACAAACCAATGATTAAGTATCAGAATATTTTAACTACTAATACAAGAATGATTGTTCTGTTCATTGCAGTCTTTTGGGGTAATATTCTTCACTATTTCCTTTTCGAATTAATAGTGCTCAATCTTGTACTAATCTACTTTGTAATTAAAGAAGAAAAAATTCACAAATATTTATTTGAGTTTGTAAAAGGTAAAAAGGAACATCTAAATGATTAAAGGCGCTATAGTTGGTTTTGGCAAAATAGCAAGAACTAATCATCTTGAAGCTTTTCAATCAGAAGAATTGCAAAGGAGTTTTGATATAACTTCTGCGGTAGAATTAGATACTAACACAAGAGAGAGATGTAGGAAAGAGTATAGCAGGATAAATTTTTATGAATCATTAGACGAAATGTACTCAAATGATAAAGTTGATTTTATTGATATAACTACGCCTCCAAAATATCACAAAGAAATTATAGAGTGGGCTGTTGCTAAGAAGCTGAATATAATTTGCGAAAAACCTTTCACACTTTCTTATCGGGAAGCTGAAGAACTATATAATAAACTTAATGATTCGAACATACTTTTTACCCCTTGTCATCAATATAAATATTCACCGCTGTGGAGTGAATTTAAATCTCTGCTTGATGAGTTAGATAAGGATGTAAAAGTATTTTTACAATTTAATGTGTTCAGAACCGGTGCCGACCCGGGATTAAATACAAATGTTTCACCCTGGCGGTTAAATAAAGAAATCAGCGGAGGCGGTATTTTATCAGACACCGGATTTCATTATCTATACCTTTCCAATTGGCTTTTAGGCAAACCAAGAAAAGTTACAACGATAAATCATAATCTTGCTCATAGCAGTTTTCAGGTTGAAGATACTTCTCAGGTTATTTTAGAATACGATAGAGGAACTATCCAAATCAATCTAACGTGGGCATATCACGGAAGAAGAAATGAAGCGAAGTTAATATCGAAAACAGGAAGCATCTTTTATGACGGTAGTAATTATCTGATTAAAAATTTTAATGGTAAAGAAGAAAAAATTTCTGTGCCGGATGCTTCCGATAAATCCCATTATACAAGTCTTTATGCAAAATTGTTTTCTGATTTTGCAAAAGAAGTTCAAAAGAAAAATTTTCATAAGAAAGGATTACAAGACGCATACAACACAATTTATTTACTTGACAAATGTTATGAGTCAGCTTGCAAACGCAAGACGATAGAATTACGCAATGAGTAGAAAATCTAAAATAATTTTGTTTGCTGTGGGTATTGCAATATTTACTTATCTGGTATTGGATTTTGGCTTAAACAATGTTCTTATCAACCTAAGAAAAACCGGATGGTATTTTATTCCCGTTATAGGTATATGGGCTTTTGTTTACTTATTTAATGCGTTTTCCTGGCGTTTAATTATCGGAAACTCTACAAAAAAAATTCCTTTTTATAAAATTGTTTCAATAACTATAAGCGGCTTTGCAATAAACTATATAACTCCTTCTATAGCTATTGGAGGCGAACCATATCGAATAGCCGAGTTAAAGGAAACGCTAGGCACAAGTAAAGCAGTTTCCGTTACTTTGCTTTACACAATGATTCATATCCTTTCCTCATTTGTTTTTTGGATGTTAGTTATTGTACTTGCACTTGTATTACTTACACTTACATCAGTAACTAAAATTTCTTTAATCATTACCTTAATTGTTTTTTCGGGATTTGTTTATTTTTTTATAACTCGTCATAAAAAAGGCGTAGTAAAATCTTTACTTAAAATCTTCTTAAAAATTCCATTCATAAAAAAAATTGCATCCCCACTTTCTGGTAAGGCAGATTCGCTACAAAACATAGATGATCAAATAACCGAACTTTATCTGAAGCGCAAACGGGATTTTTACTTAGCACTATCCTGGGAAATTCTGGCACGCATTGTTAGCTCACTCGAAAACCTTTTTATTTTAAAAGCGATCGGGGTTGATATAACTTTTTCGGAAGCATTATTTATAAGTGCAGTTTCGTCTTTTGTCATAAATCTATTTTTCTTTATGCCATTAGAATTAGGTTCTCGCGAAGGTGGACTTGCTTTGGTACTAGGTAGTATAAAAATGACTTCATCACTTGGTATCTATTTGGGTTTAGTAAACAGAATACGTGAATTGTTCTGGATTTTAATCGGACTTATTCTTATTGCATTAAGTGGAAAGAAAATCAACAATAATTTAACAGCAGAAATTAATTATGATAAAAAATATATTATTTGATTTTGGTGGTACTTTAGATACTAATGGAATCCATTGGAGTGAAAAATTTTGGGAAGTTTATAAAGAATTTAACGTCCCTTTACTAAAAAGTGATTTCGAAGCTGCTTTCGTTAGTTCCAATATCAAAATAAAAGAATTAATTGATACCAATGATGATTTAAAATCAACATTGAGAAAAGAAGTAGAATGTCAATTCGATTTTCTCTTACAAAATGAATTCTTAGAAAATGCCGGAACAAATCATTTGATAGAAGAGATTGTTGAAAAATGCGTGCATGATGCTAAAAGTGAAATTATCAAAAGTAGAAAATTGTTAAATAGGCTTAGAAAAAATTATAAAATAGGAATCGTTTCAAATTATCACGGTAATCTTAAAACTGTTTTAAGATCCGAAGGTTTGGATGAAGTTGATGTAATTATTGATTCCGAAGTCGAACAAATCTTCAAACCGGATCCGAAAATATTTCAGTTGGCAATTAAAAGACTTCAAGCCAAGCCCTCCGAAACCGTTGTAATAGGGGATTCATATTCAAGGGATATTGATCCAGCAAAAAAATTGGGCTGCACTACAGTATGGCTGGATGTTAAAAGTTACACTAAACCTAAAGATACATCGGACGCGGATTATACAGTTAAATCTTTGTACGATATCGAAAAAATTATAGATAAAATAAATAACAAAAAATATTAGAGTTCATTATTTACAATATAAAAGAGAGAGAAAAATGGAAAACTTATCAATTCAACCGGCTAATGGAAAATTGGGTATTTTAATAGTCGGGCTAAATGGTGCTGTATCCACAACTTTTATCGCGGGGGTATTAAATATTAGGAATGGATATGCAAAACCTGTCGGTTCTTTAACCCAGATGCAAACAATAAGGTTAGGAAGTAGAATAGAAAACAACTTCCCGTTAATCAGAGATTTTGTTCCCTTAAGTTCTTTAGATAACCTCGTCTTTGGAGGATGGGATATACGTAATGAAACGTGTCTCGATTCAGCAATGGAATCGAAAGTCCTAAGCGAAAAAGATATTTTTTCTGTTCAAAAAGAGTTAGATCAAATTTCTCCCTTCAAAGGTGTTTTTATTCAGAATTATGTTAAGAAACTTAAAGGAACCTATATTAAAGAAGGGGAGAATAAATATGCACTTATGTTACAGATAAGAGATGATATTAAGAATTTTAAAAATACCTATAATTTATCTCGCGTTGTTGTCATTTGGTGTGGAAGCACTGAAATATATATTCCGATTAGCGCAGTTCACAAAGATATTCAATCATTTGAAAAGGGTATGAAAGAAAATCATTCTGATATTGCACCAAGTATGCTCTACGCTTATGCAGCTGTATCTGAAGGCGTTCCTTATGTAAATGGTTCACCTAATCTATCTGTTGACATTCCTGCTGTTCTTCATTTAGCAGAAAAAAACAATATTCCGATAGCCGGGAAAGATTTTAAAACAGGTCAAACACTAGTTAAAACTGTTATTGCCCCAATGCTTAAGGCAAGAATGCTGGGGTTAAACGGTTGGTTCTCCACAAATATTTTAGGTAACAGGGATGGTGAGGTTTTAGATGATCCGGGTTCATTCAAAACTAAAGAAGAAAGTAAACTATCAGTTTTAGATTCAATTCTGCAGCCTGATCTCTATCCAGATCTTTATTCAAATTATCACCATCTCGTAAGGATTAATTATTATCCGCCTAGGGGTGATAGTAAAGAAGGATGGGATAACATCGATATTTTTGGCTGGCTTAATTATCCTATGCAGATGAAGATTAACTTCTTATGCCGCGATTCAATCCTTGCTGCACCTATTGTATTAGATATAATTTTATTTATGGATTTAGCTCAACGTTCCGGAATGAAAGGAATTCAGCACTGGCTTTCGTTTTATTTTAAAAGCCCTATGCATGATGAGAATACAGTCCCCGAACAAGATTTATTTATTCAACTAATGAAATTAAAAAATACTCTTAGAGTACTAATGGGTGAAACTCCCATATCACATTTAAACGGCGAGGTTTCAAAGTTTATTGAAAATGAAATTTATTAAATGAAATAAATTGAGGTTCGGTATGAAAAAAGAATTACAGCTTGAATTTGATTATGAAGATATAAAAAGTTTCAGGATCGGATCATTAATGGTTCTTGAGCCAAAAAAAGATGCTTTTAATACATTGTTTAATTTTGATGAAAGCTTTGATATAATGGATTGGATGGATTTGGTAAAAGATGATAATTCAATAAAGGGAATCCTTTTTATAAGCAATGAAATCTGTTTTTCTGATGAAGCATACGTCCGGTATATATCGTCTATAACAGATCAACATATAGACCCGCAGCAGCCAAAATTTATAACAAAATTTGTTGACGGAAGAAAAAGAGAAATTCAAATAAATATGCTTAATAATTATATTCGAAAGATAATAGAATTTCCAAAAATGGTTTTTATGGCTTTAACAAATTGTGTTGTATCCCCCTTTTTGGGTGTAAGCTTGGCTGCTGACTTTAGAATTGCAAATCCGAATTTGGTTATACACTTGAATTCAAAAGAATATGGTTTACATCCTTCCGGTGGGGTACCATTTTTTTTAATGAGACATATCGGACTCTCAAAAGCACAAGAAATATTATACAGCAGAAGATTTATTAAAAGTTCCGAAGCCAACGAGTTGGGAATAATCAACTATCTAACTTCAGAAAATAATTTTAGAAAAGATGCACTTTCTTTTGCAATTGAAATAATAAATTCAACCAACGTAGAATACTTTTATTACACAAAAAAATTAGTAAACTATAAATTATTAAGCGAGTTTAATTCTTATGTTGATATTGAATCGAATATGACTTTGCATTAGGTGAAGGCATAAGAAGCAGCTTAAATCTGTGTTGTAGACTGCATAAACTAAATTTTTATATCGTCTCCATTTACAATTGAAATTGGATCTGAAAAAAAATGTTTTAAGGTTTTTTGTCTTATCAATCGCTCCTTTTAGAATTAAATTAAGCTCCCTCGAGCTTAGCATTTCTATTGGTTGCAAATAACTTACTTAAAACTAATAAATCTCAAGCGAAAGATTAAAGGTGGAAATTCTCAATCAATCTGAAGAATATGTTACAAAGTTGCTAACTGAAAATCTTCCGAAAGGATGTCTTTTCCATAATTTAAGGCATACTTTTGAAGTTTATAAATCCGCTAAGGAAATCGGAAAAAATTCAGGATTATCAAAAGATCAGCTTAATATTTTACTTATTGCCGCATTATTTCACGATACAGGTATAACCCAAAATTATAATTTTCACGAAGAAAAAAGTGTTGAAATATGCGAAAAATTTCTGAAGCAGAATAATTTTTCATCAAACGAAATAGATCATATTTCTAAAATAATTATGGTTACTAAAACTCCTCATAATCCGGAAACGATGTTAGAAAAAATTATTTGCGATGCGGACATTTCACATATAGGCAAAAGAGGATATTTTTTTAAATTGAAGCTGTTAAGAAAAGAATGGGAAATTATGCTTTATAAACAATTTTCGGATACTGAATGGTACAGTCTTAACATTAACTTTTTAAATGAAAATTATTTCTTTACAGAGTATGCCAAAATAACTTTTGAGAAAGGAAAAGAAAGTAATTTGAAAAAACTTGAAGCGATGTTAAAGAAAACCAGGGCTGAATAAAAAACAATTAATAGTAAATTTCCAAGAAGACTTCCTTTATTAAGCGAAATGATTTTTTCATATTTATTTTTTTTAAAAAATACTTCCTTTATCCCAATCCAGGACAGGAATAGTAATCCAATTAATTGTGCAATAAGTTTAATTGTTGGATCTAATTCTACTTGTCCAATTCCTATAAGGAATGATAAACTAAAAATAAATCCTGCAAAGGCATCAATTATAGCTATTGTAAATCCTTCCCAAAATCCTTTTTCAACAGACCGTTTTAGCATAATCATTCCTAATGGACCAATGGGGACAGAAAATATTAACCCTATAAAAAATGCTATAATTATCATCAATCATTAACCCCTAAATATTGTTTTGGCTGCCATCATAACAAGCACATAATTAGCTGCTAATGTTTTAGATATTTGCTTTGTTTCAACAGTATAATTTTTTATTGAACCAATTAAACCAGCTTTACGGATTTTTGTTAAATGATAAACTCCCCACAAATATTCAAATTTAATTTTCTTCCCTTTGCTCTTATAATACAAATTCAACATAGTCTCAATTCCGTATTGTGTAGACCTGATATCTTCAAGAAAAGGGAGAATATCTATTTTGTAGAGGGCACGTTCACCGGCAAGCATTTGTAAAGGATTCAATTTTTCATCAAACTTATTTTCTGTAGGATGCCCAATTACCATTCCTGCTTCTTTGTTCACTAATGGTACAATAAGTTGCTTAATATGTTTTTCTTCAAAGTTGAGAATATCGGCATCAATGAATACTATTATATCTCCGCTTGCTTTTTCAACCCCTTCAATCATTGCAAAAGATTTACCCCGATTCTTTTCAAATTCGATATATGTGAATTTTGGATTACTTATAAACTTCTCCAAATTTTCAGCGGTTTTATCAGTGGAACCATCATTAAAAACAATCACTTCGTCAATTATTTTACTATCTAATGTTGTTTTAACTACTGCGGCTACTGAATTTTCTTCGTTATAAGCAGAGATTACAGCAGATATTTCTACATCATTCAACATTGTTTTTCCCTTAATGTTTTTTCATTAGTGAGTTCTAAAAATTTCCGTATTTCAAAGTTTACCAGATTTCATTATCCCAATTAAAAGCCGCCATATACCTAATAATTGTTTTTTTATA
>PCUD01000026.1:8677-9200 GCA_002786785.1 Ignavibacteriales bacterium CG18_big_fil_WC_8_21_14_2_50_31_20
AACCTTCAAGTAAGTTGTTACTTTTACTAAATAATTTGCTTTTGCTTCCGTTAACTGATCTTGTGTTTGCTGCAGTAACGCTTGCGCTTCCAGCAAATCCGAAACGGTAATCAAACCATTTTTATAACTATCTTCATTCACCTTAAAGTTTTCTTCGGCTTGTGCTTTCGATTCTTCGCTTAATAAATATTGTTTGTAAGCGTCATTCAAGTCCTGCCAGGCTTTTTCGATTTGTAAAAGGAGCAATTCCGAATTGTTCTTAAAATTATTCTCGGCGATTTCTTCTTTAATACTTCTTTCCTGAAGTTCATAAGAGCCGCCCCACCATCCGGAAATTGGAACCGACACCGTTCCATATACCATCCCCAAAGTCCTTTCTTTGCTTTCGTCAAATTTCATATACATCCCGCTAACGCCAATACCTGCCTGCGGTAGATATTCTCCGCGTTTTATTTTTGTTTGAAGTTCCTCTGCTTCAACCGATTTTTCAAGCAATGAATATTCGACTCTCTTTTTCAGAGCT
>PCUD01000070.1:0-35882 GCA_002786785.1 Ignavibacteriales bacterium CG18_big_fil_WC_8_21_14_2_50_31_20
AACGAATTAAATCTTTTTTAAACATCTGGAATATATTGCTCAATCTCTAATCCTCCTGCCAGTAAGATGCAAAAATACATCTTCTAATGAAGCACTGCTTACCTCAATTAAATTTGATGACAATCCAATTTTTTCAAAATATGTGTAAAGCTGTGAATCTTTTTGAAATTCATTATTTGGAATTATTTCATATTTGAAATCAAAAACATTAACTACTGCAATCTCACATAACTTATCATAAAGACTTTCTGTTTCAGCCGTTTTAATTATTTTTATAGTTTTCTTTCTATCCAAAGTATTTAGTAAATCTGTTAATGAACCAGACGCGACTATTTGTCCGTTATCAATTATTGCCAATTTGTTGCAAAGTCTTTCGGCTTCTTCCATGTAGTGAGTTGTGTATATAATTGTTATTCCCTGCTTATTTAATTGCTGCAACATTTCAAATATCGCGTTTCTTGATTGAGGATCAACTCCAACAGTTGGTTCATCACAAAGCAAAACTTCTGGATTTTGCAATATTGAAACCGCAAGGTTTAACCGTCGTTTCATGCCACCCGAAAATTCTTTTACAGCACTATTTTTTCTATCTAAAAGTTGAACAAGTTCCAAAGCTTTATCAATGTTTGTACTTAATTCCTTTTTGGAAAGTTTGAAAAGAGAGCCAAATATTTTAAGATTTTGGTAAGCTGTTAATTCTTGATAAAGTGCAATCTCTTGCGGAACGTAGCCTATTTTCCTTTTAATTTGCTTATCACCAAATTTCACTAATTTATTATTATATGTAATTGTTCCACTATCTGCTTTTAGAAAGCCAATTAAATGGTTCATTAATGTTGTTTTTCCAGCTCCATTTGGACCAAGAAGTCCAAAAAATTCTCCCGAATTAATTTCAAGCGAAATGTTATTTAACGCAGTAATTTTGCCAAAATTTTTTGTTAAGTTCTCTATTTTTAACATATCTTCCTATTTGGTTTTATGTGCGATGCAAAATAAAACAATGTTGTATATTTACCAAGTTGATAAAATTGTTTTCAAATTTGAATTTACTTATGCAAAAGACGTTACAAAATATATTTGGTTTCATGGAATTTTACTGCTGTTCAGGACAATTGAGGATGTCTCAAAATTAACAATATATTTAAATTTATCATTATTTTTAGACATCTTCACACACCCCTTGATGCGGAAAAGCATCGCATCTGGGGTGTGTTCGCGTAATTTGAACAAATATTTACTGCCGTCCAGGAATGCTCCTCTACAATAAAACAATATTAATAAGTTATAAAAAACCGCCGATGTTTCCAAAACATAGGAGGTTTAACTTTTTATTCCATCTTTCCTAAATATTCCAATCTCTTTTTCCATTATTCCATTTTTCCAACATTCCGATTGTTGAGTGATTTCCATGCTATCGAGGAATACTCCCCTAAATATTTTTTTTTGTAAAAATAAATATTTATAAGTAAGTTGCTTTTCAAGAAATACTCTGAGTGGCATTGTGGGAAGTTTGTTAATGGGTTTTATTTTAGCTGTGTTTCTCGGTGTTAAATTATTAAAAAATTTTTACATACAGTTTGTTAGGCGTAATTTATATGCATAATAAAAATCTATCCATAAAAACAAAATCATTGTTTACTTCAAATAAAAATATAATTTATATAAAAAGTTTCCATGCTGTCGAGTACCGCTCCTCTACAGCAAAGCAATCTTAAAACTCCGAGGTTTTCAAAACAATTTAGGCTGGAGAAGTTAATTTTATGAGTAACATAAAACTTTTTGAATCAGTAAAAATTCGTTCTCATTGGAGCGAAGAAGAACAGAAATGGTATTTCTCTGTTGCGGATGTTGTTGAGGCGTTAACTGATAGCAAAGATATTAAACAGTATGTAAAGAGACTACGGCAACGAGATGAACAACTTAATTTCAACTGGGGTACAATTTGTACCCCCCTTGAAATGATTGCCGCCGATGGTAAAAAACGTAAAATTCAAGCAGCAAATGTTGAAGGATTGTTAAGGATTATTCAATCTGTTCCATCTCCCAAAGCAGAGCCATTTAAACGCTGGCTTGCAAAAGTTGGTTACGAACGGTTGGAAGAAATTGAAAATCCGGAACTTGCTTCTCAAAGAATAAGAGATATTTATAAAGCTAAAGGTTATAGCGATGCATGGATAGAAAAAAGATTACGAGGAATTGCAGTTAGAGATGAGTTAACCGATCAATGGCAGAAAAGAGGGATTAAAGAACAAATGGAATTTGCAATTCTTACTTCTGAAATTAGCAGAGCAACTTTTGGTTTATCTCCTTCAGAATATAAAGAATTAAAAAAACTGCCTGGTAAAGGAGAAAACCTTAGAGACCATATGAACGATCTTGAATTGATCTTTACTATGCTTGGTGAGGCGTCAACTACTGAAATAACAAAAACGATTGATGCAAAAGGTTTTGCTGAAAATAAAACCGTAGCAAAGAAAGGTGGCAAAATTGCCGGTGATGCACGTGTTGCTCTCGAAAAACAAACAGGCAAAAAGATTGTTTCAAAAGAAAATTACATGCAGCTATCCGAAAAGAAAAAAAGAAATCTAAAATAAATAAGAGTGGAAAACAATGTGATGGCAAATTAAATAAAGTTCGGTAAAAAATAAAGGATGTTATACAACGTAGCATATAATAAACAAAAGTAAAAGAACATCACAGCTTTCCATGCTGTCGAGGAACGGTCCTAGACAGCAAAGCAAATTAACTAATTAAATCAACCACCGTGATGGTGAAATAAAAAATGGAGTTCGTCATTTCTAAAAAAGTATTTCTTATTTTGTTTCTCTTTGTGTCATATTCTCAAATATTTACTCAAAATGAAACTATTCGTAGTTTTACTACTGGAGTCTTTGAGGTTGTTAATCCTCAAAAAGCAATTATTGAACTTGGAATGAATACAGCAAAATATTCGACTCTTTATTTTAATTGGTTGTATTCTATCAATGATAATATCGCAATAAACTTAGACATAAGACCAGAAGATGGTTTTGAAGATTATTACATGTTCTTATCCGCAAGCTTTAATTTAACAAATGATTTTGCAATAGGGCCATACATGATTTTCAATTGGAGAAGGTTGGGATTGTTTGGTTCATATAGAGCAGATGCTTTTGATGTTAGTATTGAAACAAAGCTTGGAGGAGATTTTGATATTAATCCTCCTCCGCTACAAGCATCTAATTTTAAATATTTCTTAAGTCTATCAACGAAAAAACGAGTATCAGAAAACCTTCAACTCATTGCAGAAATATATTTCAATAACAATACCCCAAATCATGATTATGTTTATATAAATGAGGCTTTATTATTCAGTATCGGTGCTCAATATGAATTGTTTAATTCACTTAGTATTAGAGGAATGATGGGTTATAACCAATTAAACAACAGTATGAATGGAAACAGCTTTGATGGAGTGGTTGGTATAAGCTATGTTTTTGAATAGCGTAAATGGTGGTAGTATTTTCCATACTGTCAAGGAATAGTGAGGTTGTCTCAAAACAGTCATTCTGTCCAGAAAGCTTTAGGGACAGCATGACAATTATTGAGTTATGAGACAGCCTCACCACTTCGCGGCAGAAAAGACAATAAACAGACTTGTTTAACAGTCAAGGCAAGAAAAAGTAAAAGATGGAGCTTCAGGCAAATGTCCAAAGCAAGAAAAAGTAAAAAGTGAAGCCTCGGGAAAATGCCCAAAGCAAGAAAAAGCAAAAGGTGAGCCTTCGGGCAAATGCCCAAAGCAAGAAAAAGTAAAAGGTGGCCAAATTCCCGCAATCTCGAAACAAAATGCAATGTAATTTATGTAATGTTGCTATTGAAAAACAGATTGCGGGAATTTTTTTGTGTGTGTTTAATTCATCCGTTTGGCAATGTTTTTGCTTTTGTCTTGTGTCTTTAGTCTTTTGTCTTTTGTCTTGCATCTTTTATCTTGTACCTTATTTTTTCAATTAAGAATAATTTCTTTTGCCTTGTTTAATAGCTTCTTTTGTGTTTATTTTTATTCAGCAAATTAGGATGTTTGTTTTGGAAGTATTTTTTGTAACCCTTTTATAATAAATAACTTACATCTTTTTCAAATTAAAAATAAGCTTTTGGTAAACTCTATCTAATGCATAAAATTTTACAAGAAACATTTGGATATTCTGAATTTCGTCCAGGACAGGAAGAAATTATTCAATCAATTATTGATGGAAATAATGTTCTTGCTTTACTTCCAACTGGCGGTGGAAAGTCACTTTGCTATCAAATTCCAGCACTTTTAGGAGAAACTTTTTCAATTGTAATTTCGCCACTTATCGCTTTGATGAAAGATCAAGTTGATAATTTGAACAAAAATGGAATAATTGCCGCTTATATTAATAGCACAATGCAATTTTACGAGATAGAAAAAGTTTTAAGCGAAATAAAATCCAATAAAATAAAACTCCTTTATGTATCACCCGAAAGGCTTGAAAATCGAGCTTTTGCTGAGCAAATTAAGTTCTTAAGTCCTAAATACATTTTTGTGGATGAGGCACATTGCATTAGCGAATGGGGACATAATTTTAGACCAAGTTACCGCAAAATTACCGAATTTACCGAAAGCATTGGAAATAGTAACATTTCAGCTTTTACCGCAACTGCAATTCCAGAAGTAAGACGCGATATAATTGAGCATTTCAATTTTAATAATCCACGAGTTTTTATTAAAGGATTTGAGCGTGATAATTTAAAACTGAATGTGTTACGCACCAATCAGAAAAAAGAGAAAGTGCTTGAACTTGTATCAAAAAACCGCTTGCCTGCAGTTATTTATACTTCTACTCGAAAATCGGCTGAAGAACTTTCAGAATACTTAAACTTTAATAATCAAAACGCGGCATTTTATCACGCGGGATTGCAGCCAGAGCAACGGCGAATGATTCAAGATGATTTTATGAGCGACCGTGTTAAAATTATCTGCGCAACCAATGCTTTTGGAATGGGCGTTGATAAATCGGATATTCGTTTGTTAATCCATTACAATATTCCCGCTTCCATCGAAAATTATTATCAAGAAATTGGACGAGCTGGTCGCGATGGAAAAACCGCAAAAATCTTTTTGCTTTACGAGGATAGGGATTATCACATTCAAGATTATTTTATAAATAACAGTTACCCAACTTTGGACGAAATTAAAACTGTTTACAATTCCATTTTAAATGCCGCAAAAATTGCTGTTGGAAGTGAGTTTATTAAACGTATTTTAATTGATAATCAAATTATTCAATTACTTGCAAACAACAAGATAAACCAAACAAAATTAAACTCGGCACTTAAAGTATTGGATAACAATAAGTTAATCGATTTTTCATCCGATAAAATAAATTTTTCGTTTATTAAAATTCTGTTTGAAAGCGAGCAGCTTAAAACATTTTTACAAAAGTTTGCACAGGATTTGAACAGGGAAATTCTTCTGTTTTTATTAAGGGAGTTTAGCAATTCAATTTTTACTGATAAAAAAAAGATTGATATTAATTATCTGGCAAATAAACTTTCTGCCCCAATAAATGAAATTATTGAATCGCTCACTAAATTATCTAATTCTGGAATAATTGAATTTACAATTCCATCAAATAAACCTTCAATTAAGTTAATTGGTGGTAGAATTTCACCCGATAATCTAAGAATTAATGTAGAACATCATTTTGCGTTAAGAGATAATGCAAAATTAAAATTGGATTTAATGCGCAGTTTTGCTTTTACAAATGATTGTCGTTTTAAACTAATATTAAATTATTTTGGTGAAGAAGTTACAAATTACAATTGTGGTAAATGTGACAATTGTCGCTCGGAAGATTACCAAAACAAGCCCCAACTTGAGTATCTTGAGGAAATAGTAATTGATACAATTCATAAAGCAACTGGAAGAATTAGGCAAAATGATTTAATAAAAATTCTTACAGGCAATGATAAACACGGCAATCTTAGAAATAATCCAAATTTTGGAGTTTGTAAACATTTTAAAAAAGATGAACTTTTGGATATAATTGATTCACTAATAACAAAAAATTTAATCAAAAAGTTCGATTCTCAAATAGCTATAACTGATTTAGGTAAAGATATTTTTGCTCTTCCAGAAGAAATTATTGTGGATAATAATACTACTTCTGAAAGCACTTACAATTTGCAATTAGTTCTATTAAATAAATTGAAGGAATTGCGTAAAAGAATAGCAAAAAAGTTTTCGCAGCCTGAACAAATAATTTGCAACGATAATTTATTGAGAGGAATTGCAAAAGATTTGCCAACTTCACCAAGTCAATTACTTGCAATTAATGGATTTACACAATGGATGTTTAACAAAATTGGCGAAGATATTCTGGAAACTATTTTAGATTTCAAAATTGAGAATAGAAAATTATTAGAAAAAGTTAGTGAATCCAAAGTAGAAACTGAAATTAAACTACCAGAAAATCTTGAAAAAACATATAAATTGCTTCAAGATAAATATTCATTGGAAGATATTGCTTCATTAAGCAAATTGCCCGAAGCGGTTATTTCCATGCAGATAGAATCGCTATTTGATTATTTCCCGAAATTAGAAATTAGCTCAATTATGAAAAAACACGAAATTGAATTGATAGAAAAAGAGATTAAAAAAGGCATTGAAGAGATTAAAGAATTAAAGGAAATTCTCCCCTCTTTTATTTCTTATGGTAAAATTAGAATTATGTTAGCAAAAAACAAATAAATCTATAAATTTTTGTAGCACAGATTAGCAATCTGTGTTTTTCAAGTCAGCCACAAATTAACATTCTGTGTTTTTAAAAGGTCGTCACAGATTACTAATCTGTACTACGTTAATTTGTGTAAAAATTATTTTCTTTTTTCTTGTGATTTAAGAGTATCTAAATAATTTTCAGCTATTGCAAAAAACTCATCCCAAGTAGCTTCATCATATTTATAATTTTCAAGAGCAGTCAAATACATTTTTTCATCTAAATTATAATCTTTATAAATTTTATTAGTCACAATTTTCATCGAATCTGCATTCGATTTAAACTCCTCCTCAGCAACAAGAATATTTACATAAACATGAGCTATATCATCCATAGATGGAGAACCATTAAAGTTACAACTAAAAACTAGTATTAATAAAACTAAGGAATATTTTTTCATTTTCAACTTTATGTATTTAAACCTCCAAGGTTTTAAAAACTTTGAAGGTTTTACTTCCTAATTAAAGAACTAATTCTTTTTACTTGCTTCAAATAAAATTCGTTTTTCCTCAGCAGTTAAGTTCTGGTATCCTGATTCACTAATTTTATCAAGAATTTTATCAATTTCCTGTGGAGTTGGATATGGAGTTTTTTTCTTATCGCCATTTATTTCATAAAATTCAGCATCTTCAATCTTTTTCTTTCCAAAATGAACTCCACCAGTTGGTTTTCTAAATCCACTATCGCTATTTCCTGAAGTAAAATTTTTAAGATTTGAAGTAGAATTTTTAACTTTATTAAACAAACCATCAATATTGAAATTATTTTTTCTATCAAGTAAAATAAAAATGAAAGCAGTTAATGCACCACCAATATGAGCCAAGTGAGCTACAACATCCATATTTCCAACAGCCATAAATTCAATTAATACTAAAAATGCTATTAAATATTTTGCTTTTACTGGAAAAAGAAAATAAACATAAATTTCTCTATCTGGGAAAAAAAGTGCAAAAGCAATCATAACTCCAAAAACAGCACCCGAAGCACCAATTGTAAATGCTAATTGATTTGATAAAACTGGGCCAAGGAACAATTGCAAAATTGCCGCTCCAACACCAGAAAGAAGATAAAAGAATAGGAATTTTTTTGAACCCATCATATTTTCAATTTCATTTCCAAACATCCAAAGCATAAACATGTTGAAAAATATGTGCGAAAAACCACCGTGCATAAATTGATAAGTAAAAACTTGCCATATTTGGAAGTTGAATGATTGTCCAGACGGATCAAGCCCAAATAGAGGGTTTAATGCAAAATATCTGTTAATAATATACCAACCTGGATACGACCCAAACTGGATTTTTTCAAATAAAGTTTGAATTAAAAAAACAACCACATTTATTATTATTAATTGCTTAATTATTGGAGGCAATAAACTAAATCCTCCAAAACCTGATGATCTATAATTTTGTGAACCGTAACTCATTTATAATCCTTATTTAAATACAACCTAAAATTACTCTTTTATAATCAAAATTTAAAGAGAGTAAATTTTTCTACTTAGTAACCTTGTTCAACTGTTTAGTTATTATATTCAACATTTTTAAAAACCCAACTTTTAATCAAATATAGAAAATATAATTTTTATTAAAATGGATTTTCTCTATAACCTTGCTACTTAAAAAGTTGGGTTTTTTATAATTCCTCAAAATTTAATGATCCCAATAATGTTATTTATTAACTATTTAATAATTTAGTAACCTTGTTCAACTGTCTGGTCGTTATGCTCAACTTGTGATAAAAACTCAACTTTTGGATTTTTCTCTTGAGCGCGACTTAAAGCAAACGACGATTCGGCAATAAAAACCAATTCGTTAGTTTTATCAACATAAAGCGAATTTGAGCGAAGTCTTTTCATCTCATCTACATCATCTTCTGATTTATACTTGAGCCAAAATGCTTTGTAAGCATTCATAAAAGTAAAGTCAGCAGTTGCACCAAACTCTTGCAACAATCTGTACTTAATAACATCAAATTGCAATTCCCCAACTACACCAATAACTTTTCGGTTAGTATCTGGTTGGATAAATAGTTGAGCTAGTCCTTCATCCGTAAGCTGTCGCAATCCCTTTTCCAATTGTTTTGATTTAAAAGGATCTTTATTCATAACAACTCTAAAAATTTCCGGTGAAAATCTTGGAATGCCTTTGAACATAAATGATTCGCCTTCGGTTAAAGTGTCACCAATTTTGAATGTATCAGAATCGTAAAGACCAATAACATCTCCTGGATAAGCAGTTTCAACAAGCGATTTACTTTGTGCCAAAAATGAAGCTGGATTTGGGAATTTCATATCTCTATTCAAACGCACATGATGATAATATGTATTTCGTTCAAATTTGCCAGAGCAGATTCTTACAAACGCCATTCTATCTCGATGTTTAGGATCGATGTTAGCATGTATTTTAAAAACAAATCCGCTAAATTTATCATTAGTTGGATCAATAAATCCTTTTGTAGTTTCTCGTGGAATTGGGCGTGGAGCTAATTCAACAAAAGTGTCTAAGAGTTCTCTTATTCCAAAATTATTTAATGCACTTCCAAAAAATACTGGAGCAACCTCGCCAGAAAGATAATCTTTTTTATTAAATGGTTCGTACACACCATTAATTAGTTCAATATCATCTTTTAATTTTTTCGCATCCGTTCCAAAAATTGTCTTTAGCTCTGGATCATCAACACCCTTAAATGATTTTACATCATCTTCTATAAACTGTTTGTTGGCTTTATAAAATGAGAATGTGTTTTCGGTTAAATTGTAAACACCCCTAAAACTAACTCCTATTCCAAATGGGAAAGTTAAAGGGCGCACCTTTATTGAGAGTTTTTCTTCTATTTCATCCAACAGTTCAAATGGGTCACGACCTTCCCTATCAAGCTTATTTATTAGGATAATAACAGGCGTATTCCTCATTCTACAAACATTCATTAGCTTTTCTGTTTGCTCTTCAACCCCTTTAACACAATCAATTACTAAAATTACACTATCAACAGCGGTAAGCGTTCTATATGTATCCTCAGCAAAATCTTTGTGACCAGGAGTATCTAACAAATTTATTTTTTGCCCTTTATAATCAAATGATAACACAGATGAAGCAACAGAAATTCCACGCTGTTTTTCAATTTCCAAAAAATCAGAAGTCGCTGTTTTTCTAATTTTGTTCGATTTAACAGCCCCAGCAATCTGTATTGCACCACTAAATAATAACAGTTTTTCTGTTAATGTAGTTTTTCCAGCATCTGGGTGACTAATAATGGCAAAAGTTTTTCTGCGTTCAATTTCTTTTATATTACTCATAAAATCTTAACTCGTTAATAATTTTCACTTTCCAAATTCACTTTAATTCAATTTTAATTATTTGTGATACTCACTTGGAGTGAATTTCTATAAATTTAATTTGGAGTGCAAATATAATGAATATTGAACTTTTTGTTTTAGAATTATTTTTTGGACTAAATTTGAATACGAGATTTTGTCCTTAACAACAATAAAATTAGTAATTATAAATTTCCAATAAATGAATCATGTTGGTAATGACAAATTAGAAAACTTATTTTTTGTAAAAAATGTATAACATTTTACAATCGCCAACATTTGAGTTTCTGCAAAATAAGAATTTATCTCTTTGTAATTTCTCTTCCAACGTTTTACGTTTTTTGCATCCCGCTGCTTTTGGGCGGAATTGTTGGAATCGAAATGACAGAATCAATATTTTGCAGAAACTCTATTTAACTATTTAAATTATAAACCTTGTTTTCCTAAATTTCGATAAATAGTAGCTCCAGAAATTATTGCTAATAGAATAAAAGTTGCAGCTAATAAATAATCTCCAAAAAGTAGTTTTCCTATTCCAAATAGAGAAGCATAAATTAAAATTACTCCTAAAAACCAATTCAAAAACATAAGACCAAATCCAGAATCACTTTTAACATCGGGCAATTTATCTGAAATCATTTTCCAACCAATTCCTCCAGGATGTACTTTTCGATAGAATGCAAACAGAGTTTTCTCATCCGTTGGCTTAGTTAAAAATGTAACCGCTAGCCAAACAATAGATGTACCGGCAACAATTGGATAAAGAGTAAACGGGAACGTCATGTCATATCCATAAGTTACAATTGGTAGAATAACAAACGGAGTAACCATTGCTGCGATTTCTGACCACGCATTAATTCTCCACCAGAACCATCTTAAAATTAAAACTGTTCCAGTGCCAGCACTTGCTGCAAGAATAAATTCCCAAGCTCCAGAAATGGTTGTTAGAAAGTATTTGGTAACAACTAAAGCAAAAATTACCACAATGAACATTGAAATTCTTGAAGCTAAAACATAGTGTTTATCAGTTCCAGTTTTTACAAGAAACCGACGATAGAAATCGTTAATTATATATGAAGTTCCCCAATTTAATTGAGAAGCAATTGTGGACATGTAGGCAGCTAGGAAAACGGCAATCAACATTCCTAATAAACCAGCAGGCAAATATTTTAACATAAGTTTGGGATACATTATTCCTGGATCTACTGTGTTTTCGTATCTATCATAAAAATCCAAAAATTCTTGTGAGCGTACAGTTTCTGTAATTGATTGAGTTTGGTGAACTTGAACAACTTGTTGATAAAGTGCTGGATTTTCTTTCAATAATATTTCTGGATTCTGTTCACGTGGAAGTATTACTAACGCAGCTAGTGCAACTAAAATCCAAGGCCAAGGTCTTAAAGCAAAATGAGCAACAGTAAACCAAAGAGTTGCAAACAAACTATGTTTTTCATTTTTTGCTGACATCATGCGTTGAGCAATATAACCGCCACCACCAGGATCTGCGCCAGGATACCAACTTGCCCACCATTGGATTCCCATGTGCGCAATGAATGCTCCAATTGAGAGTGCTAGCACCCCACTTGTTACACTTCCAACTTCAACCTCACCAATTCGAGGAAGAAAATCGATAACATACGGAGAAAGTTTTGATTGAATTCCAACCATACCGCCAACTTCAGGAAGCTGAACTACAATTATTGCAAGAACTATGCAACCAACCATTGCAAATACAAATTGGAAGCTATCCGTCCTTGAAGTACCAACCAATCCAGAAGCTGAAGCATAAATGGTGATAATAATAACTAAAATTACAACTAGTAAAAATGCATCAAATCCAGGAAATACTGTGCGAAATATTTTTTCCATTGCTTTGTTAACCCAACCCATTACAATTGCATTCATAAGCAAGCCGAGATACAAAGCTCTAAAACCACGAAGAGCCGCTGCAGCTTTTCCAGAATATCTAAACTCTGCAAACTCAACATCAGTTACAATTTCTGCTCTTCGCCATAAACGAGCAAAAAAGAAAACTGTTAACACGCCGCCAATTATTAAATTCCACCACATCCAGTTGCCGGCAATACCATTTTTTGCAACTAATTCTGTAACTGCAAGAGGTGTATCTGCCGCAAAAGTAGTTGCTACCATTGCTGTTCCAGCAATGTACCACGGTAGGTTTCGTCCTGAAAGGAAAAATTCGTCAGTGTTTTTACTTCCCTTTTTAGAATAATAAGCTGCTATTCCAAATATTACAAGAAAAAAACCAACAATGACAGCAATGTCAAGAAATTGAAGTTGTCCCATAAAATTCCATAATGTTAGTTGTTTAATTACTTAGTTAATTGTTTATATTTAATAGATTGTCACAATCACAGAGCAAGGACGTCCAAAAAATGAACTCATCAAAATGATTGTACTTTTTGCATTTAATTTATTCATAAATATCCGAAACATTTACTTCATATAATTCAACAAGAAATTGAGCAATTTTTTTTATTACAACATTTATATATTTCTCACCTTTTTCGGCAGTAGCAGCTTTTGGGTTTCCAATTCCAGTATCTTTTGTGACAGCAGTCCATTGTCTTGGAGTCCAAGCCCATTTTTCTTTGAATGCATTTAGTTTTAGAACCTTTGCTTCACCATCACCAGCTTCAGAAAGTGGAAGTACAAATTGGGGAAATATGTGCAGCATAAAACTTGTTTCCATTTCATCTGCATGATCACCATCACTTTCATCGAAATATGCTTTTTTATCCTCAACCACATACCAGTTAACATTAGTAATAAATATTTTGGAATTCTTTTGAAGCTCTCTAATTATCTGTTTAAAATCATTTCCACCATGCCCATTAAGAATTACAAGTTTTTCTATTCCATGGTTTTCTAAGCTTTCAATTACATCAGCTAATATTTTTGATTGGGTTGAAGGATTCATATTTATGGTTAGTTTAATATCCATTTGGGAAGTGTTTACGCCAAAAGGGATTGTTGGAAGAACAATAACTTTTGCTCCTTTTTGCCAAGCTATTTTGGCGGATTGTTCGGCACAATATTCAGTTTCAAAAATATCAGTTCCGTATGGTAGATGATAATTGTGGGCTTCGGTTGCCCCCCATGGTAGAATTGCAACTTTATAATCAATTTCTTTAACTGTTTTCCAATTTGTTTCTTTTAACAAATATGGTTTTAACTCCATATAAAATCCTTTTGCAAATTTTTATTATGACTAACAAAAACAATTATTAATTAACATTAAATTTTACTAAATGCAAAAACTCAAATGGTAAATTAGTTAATCCGATAATTAAATTCTTTAATAATTATTAAAATTTGTTTTAATCCATTATGAAAATGGATTTTTTTATTAAGTATAAAACTATGAGAAATCCACATTGTTTTGTTAAAATTTTTTCAAATTTATTACTAAAATGCTGGCTTTTTAACTTGTTCCTAATTGGTGGGGTATGTCACAAAAAAAAGGAGTGGCGAAACCACTCCTAAAATCACTAACTGCTTTGAGACTAAATTATTTATTTACTCTTCGTCCGCTTCCTTTTTGTAATGCTGAAGTACCGTCAACACAAATACCATCACCTTTCTTTTTGCCAAATCCAGTACCATCTTGAGGTCTAACTCCAGAACCATCACCGTAACTACCACCATTACCTTTGTTTTTGCCTTTATTCAGATTTTTATTGCCTTTAGTAAAGCCTTGTAAATCAGTTCCAACATTATCACAAATTCCATCACCATCAGCATCAACCCAGTTTAATCTTGGTGCGTCAGGGTTACCGCTTCCGTCTAATAATCTTACTTGTCCAAACATTGTGTTTGATAGTAAAGCTACTGCAAAAAGTACGAGTGCTACATTCATTAAGTTTTTCATTTTGTTTCCTTTTTGTTTGTTATTAAAAGTTAAGGTCACTACCACTATATAAACTATTGTGCCAATTGATTATTGTCCATTTTTGAATTGTTTTTGAGGATTTTTTGATTAGCACAATTGATAAAAAATTCAAATTAGTCGTATCAATCGTCATTAATGTCGATTTCTTATATTTACATCTTACCTATCATTATTTCAATTTCGTAAACAAATATCATTTTGCATAATTAGAAGTTATAAATATTATCTTTTCAATTATTATTTTGTAGTTTTAAAAGTAGATTTCTGTATAACTTTAAGAGCGTAATAGCAAATACACGAGGTAAAATTTTGAGAACTAATACAACAAACTTTTTGAAGGATACAGTTTTTATATTAATTGGAATTTTTTCTGCGGGATTTGGATTAAAAGGATTTTTGCTACCAAACTCTTTTATTGATGGTGGTGCTATGGGTATTTCACTGTTAATTTCGGAAATTAGTGGTTTATCTTTATCAATTCTAATAGTCGCAATTAACTTACCATTCCTTATTCTTGGATATTCTCAAATTGGAAAGGAATTTGCAATAAAAAGTATTATTGCAATTATTACTCTTGCAATTGTGGTTCATTTTGTAGAATACCCAATTATTACTCACGATAAATTACTTATTGCAGTTTTTGGTGGTTTTTTCTTGGGGGCTGGGATAGGTATGGCAATTCGCGGTGGCTCTGTAATTGATGGAACTGAAGTTTTGGCAATTCAAATAAGTAAAAAAACTGGTTTATCAATTGGTGATATAGTTTTAATTTTCAATATTATTATTTTCTCATTTGGAGCTTATATTTTGTCAATGGAAATTGCTTTATATGCAATATTAACTTATTTATCAGCGTCTAAAACAATTAATTTTATTATTGAAGGAGTTGAGGAATATACCGGAATAACAATAATCTCAGATTTTAGTGAAAAGATAAGATTGATGATTACTGAAGAATTAGGACGCGGAGTAACTATTTATCAAGGTAAAGGCGGCTTTGGAAAGGAAAGTGATAGTTTAAAACATTTTGATATTGTTTACACAGTTGTAACGCGGTTAGAGATAGCCCGCCTAAAAAACGAAATTAGTGAAATTGATCCTTTTGCATTTATTATTATGAATAGTATAAAAGATACACAAGGGGGAATGATAAAAAAGCGTGCATTGCATAGCTAATATTTAACACAAATATTTATGAGAAAATCTTGATAGAAATTCAATAATGCATATTTCACGTAGTGGTGGCCTATTACCATTACTTGATGATAAAAATCAGGATAATGTGGTCAAATATTACACCATTTATCTTACCAATTCAAAAAAACATCTGCAATAATTGTAATTAGGTTCTATTAGAAAGCAATGCTGTCAACTTAAGCAATTCAATATGTTTTAGAGAAGAACACACCCCTGATGCTAAAGCATCTTCCCCTCTCAAGCTATGGTGCAACTTAAGGTAGTATTTTCGTAGAGCGTCATTCCTGAATGCATTTATCGGGAATCTTTTCGATTAAAAAGATTCCGTGTAAGAACATCACGGAATAACAAAGCGCTTAAGTTGACAACATTGCCTCTCAAGAGGGAATAATTTTGTACCATGTTTAAAAAATCACTGCCGAAAGCTTTAGGTAGGGATTTAGGAGTGTGTTATTTCTTAAGTTGACAGCATTGATTAGAAAGAGAGTATTCCTATAATTACCAGCAAGTCTAAAACCTCGCTAATACATGATTATTATGGATTTCAAAAAAAATGCTATGAAATTAAATAGCCTGCACAAGATAACCCAACATTAGCAGTTAAAATATTTGATTTACTAAATAGCCGTGGAATAAAATATGCAAAGAACGAAAAACAGAGGCTTTGATAATGGTTTATTTACCCCTTTTATAAATTATGTATCCCAAAGCAGATATTCCTTGTATACAAATTTCTCTTATGAATAATTTAAATTCTTCTAAAAATATTAAGATTGGTGAGATATTATTTGATTTACCTAAAAGCAATATTGTTTTATACTATAAAACTCACTTTTAATTAAAAGGAAAGATGCTTAATTTTAAACTAGAGAAAAAATTATATAACTTATGATTTAAGCAGTGAGTTTAACATTTTTATATTAACTTGAGGTATTTTTAATGACAGATTACAAAATTATATGGACCAAAATTGATGAAGCACCAGCATTAGCAACATATTGCTTACTTCCAATTGTAAAAGCATTTACAAAAGGAACCGGAATTGATGTTGAAACTAAAGATATTTCATTAGCTGGTAGAATTATTGCCAACTTTCCAGAGAATTTAACCGAAGAACAAAAAATTCCAGATTATTTGGAGCAACTTGGCCATTTAGCAAAATCACCAGAGGGAAATATTATAAAACTTCCAAATATTAGCGCTTCAATTCCACAACTTCAAACAGCAATTAAGGAATTACAAGAAAAAGGATATAACATTCCAACATATCCTGAAGAACCAAAAACCCAAGAAGAAAAAGATTTGCAAAAACAATTTGCAAAAGTATTAGGCTCTGCAGTAAATCCAGTTCTTCGTGAAGGAAATGCAGATAGAAGAGCTGCTGTTTCAGTAAAAAAGTTTGCTCAAAAATATCCTCACAAAATGATGAAGCCTTGGCCAGAATATGGCTCAAAATCACGCGTAGCTTTTATGAATTCAAATGATTTTTATGGTAACGAAAATTCAACAACAATTGAAAAAGCTTGTGATGTAAGAATTGAATTTGTGAGCACAACCAATGAAATTTCAATATTAAAAGAAAAACTTTCCCTTTTAGATGGTGAAGTAATTGATACAACAGTTATGAATGTTGCTGCTCTTAGAAAATTTTATGTCGAGCAAATTGAAGAAGCAAAAAATGACGGAGTACTTTTATCTTTACACCTAAAAGCAACTATGATGAAAGTTTCTGACCCAATTATGTTTGGGCATGCTGTTTATGTTTATTTCAAAGAAGCACTTGATAAACATGCCGATGTATTAAAATCAATTGGTGCTAATGTTAACAATGGTTTAGCAGATGTTCTTGATAAATTAAACAAACTTCCAGCAGAGAAAAAAGCTGAAATTGAAGCTGATATTGCAAAAGTTTATGAAACTCAGCCAGAACTTGCAATGGTTGATTCTAGGAAAGGAAAAACTAACTTACATGTTCCAAATGATATAATCGTTGATGCTTCAATGCCAAATGTTGTGCGCGATGGTGGTAAAATGTGGAATAAAAAAGACGAGTTGCAAGATGTTATTGCAATGATTCCAGACAGATGTTACGCAACCATGTATAATGAAATTATGGTAGATGCTAAAAAGAATGGACAATTTAACCCAGCTACAATGGGAAGTGTTGCCAATGTTGGTTTAATGGCTCAAAAAGCTGAAGAATATGGCTCTCACGATAAAACATTTGAAGCACAAGATAATGGGAGAATAAGAGTTGTTAATAACTCAACAAATTCAACAATTCTTGAGCAAAATGTTAAAAAGGGTGATATTTTTAGAATGAGTCAAGCTAAAGATTTACCTATAAAAGATTGGGTAAAACTAGCTGTAAACAGAGCAAAAGCAACAGGTTCACCTGCAATATTTTGGTTGGATGAAAAGCGTGCTCACGATGCTCAAATGATTAAGAAAGTAAATAAATATTTGCCAGAACATGATACAACTGGACTTGATATTAGAATTATGAATCTTGTTGATGCAATGAAGTTTACTGTTGAAAGAGTACGCAAAGGTCTGAACACAATTTCTGTAACTGGAAACGTGCTTCGTGATTACTTAACCGATTTATTTCCAATTCTTGAATTAGGAACAAGTGCAAGAATGCTATCGATAGTTCCGTTATTAAATGGAGGTGGATTATTTGAAACAGGTGCTGGTGGCTCTGCTCCAAAACATGTTGAACAATTATTGAAAGAAGGTCATTTAAGGTGGGATTCTCTCGGTGAATACTGTGCAATTGTTCCTTCTCTTGAAATGATTGCCGAAAAATCTAAGAATATAAAAGCAACTTTATTAGCAGAAACATTAGATGTAGCTATTGGATCTTACTTAGAAAATGGAAGAATGCCTTCACGTAAAGTTAACGAAATAGATAATAGAGGAAGTTCATTTTATCTTGCAATGTATTGGGCTGAAGCGCTTGCAGCGCAAGATAAAGATGCTGAGATGAAATTACGTTTTAATAAGATTGCTAAAGAGTTGAAAGAAAAAGAAGATAAAATAGTTTCAGAACTTCTTGCTGCTCAAGGTAAACCATCGGATATTGGCGGTTATTTTATGCCTGATGAAGTGAAAGCAAATAATGTTATGCGTCCAAGCGCAACATTAAATGCAATAATTGATTCAATGTAATCTCTTCAAATAATAGAATAAAGGGGATTTGATTTTATATCTAATCCCCTTTTCACTTAAAAAGCCTAATTGCACTATTTTTGTAACAAATCTCTTATTTCACGTAGTAATAAAATATCTTCTGAAATTTTTGGAGCCTCAACTGGTTTAACTTCTTCTTTCTTTTTCAAAGAGTTTATTCCTTTAATTGCCATAAAAATTATAAAAGCAATAATTAAAAAATCAAGCACTACTCCTATAAATATACCGTAATTAATACTAACAGCAATATCTGTTTCAGTTGCATCTTTTAATACAATTACTAAATCTTTAAAGTCAACACCACCGAGCAAAAGCCCAATTGGAGGCATAACAACATTGCTGATAAAAGATGCCACAATCTTTCCAAAAGCACCACCAATAATTACTGCAACGGCCAAATCAACTACATTACCTCTCATTGCAAATGCTTTAAATTCTTTTAACATTTCAATCTCCATTTTTTAAAGTTGATGAAATATAAATAATCCCCCAAAAACAAACTACTAATTTTAAGATAATTCACAGATTTTAAAATAAAAAAAACCTTACAATAAATTGTAAGGTTTTAATAATTACTATATAATTACTTATCTATCCAAAAAGAGTTTGAGCTTCATTGTATGTTTCGTCATCAACTGTTTTAAGTGTTCCAACAGCTTCTTCAAGCGAAACAGAAACAATTTTAGCTCCATTTAAAGCTACCATTTTACCAAAATCTTTGGCTTCAACTAATTCTGTAGCTTTAATTCCAAACCTACTTCCAAGCACTCTATCTGCAGCAGTAGGAGTTCCGCCACGTTGAATATGGCCAAGAACAACTGCTCTTGTTTCATATCCAGTTTCTTTTTCAATTTCTTCTGCAACAATATTTCCAATTCCACCAAGAGCAACGTGACCAAAAGAATCTTTTTTCAAATTTTGAAGGACAAAAGAGCCATCTTTATCGTGCTCATCTTCTGTGTTAATTTTTGCACCTTCAGAAACAACAACAATGCTAAATAACTTTCCTCTTGCATGTCTTGTTCTAATAACATCGCAAACATCTTTAATTTTAAAAGGTTTTTCGGGAATTAAAGTAATATCAGCACCACCAGCAAGTCCAGAATAAAGTGCAATCCAACCAGCATGTCTTCCCATAACTTCAACAACAATAACCCTATTATGTGATTCCGCCGTTGTATGTAATCTATCTATTGCATCTGTAGCAATATTAACAGCCGTATCAAATCCAAAAGTGTAATCCGTTCCACTCAAATCATTATCAATTGTTTTAGGTACTCCAACAACGTTTAAACCATCTTTATATAATTTTGAAGCAACACCAAGAGTATCTTCGCCACCAATGGCTATTAAAGCATCGAGACCAATTTCTTTGTAATTATCAATAGCTTGTTGATAATAATTTTTCCCTTTTTCATACAAATTAGTTCTTGATGACCCAAGAATAGTTCCTCCACGATGAAGAATTCCAGAAATTGCTGCGTGGTCAAGAGTATAATAATTTTTATCGAGCAAACCTCTCCAACCATTTTTAATACCAACAACTTCGTAACCTAACAAAAGAGATTTACGAACAACACCACGAATAACAGCATTTAAGCCTGGACAATCGCCACCACCTGTTAAAACTCCTATTTTCATTTTACACCTTAAATTTATTTATATCTAGATTAATGTCAACTTTGCAAATTTTGTTAAAAGATGTTTAGTACCAAACTCTTCAAACGCAATACTTATTTTTTGGCTGTCACCAACACCGCCAATAGCTAATATTTTACCATCACCAAATTTTTCGTGATTTACTCTGCTTCCAACTCTTAAAGAACGTCTTTCTTGATCAAATTCGTCAAAATCTTCTTGATAAAGTTCATCATAATAAGCACGTCTTCTGCGGGAAGATGTTTTTCTTTGTCCACTATTTAGCTCTTTAACAGTTGATGGGTCAATTTCACCAATAAATCTTGAAACATCTTGATAAGCAACCTCCCCAAATCTATATCTCGAGCGGGCATAAGAAAAAATAATTTTACGTTCTGCACGAGTAACAGCTACATAAAACAATCTTCTTTCTTCTTCAATATTGGAATCCGAATCAAATTTTTTATTTAATGGGAATATATCTTCTTCGCAACCACTGATAAATACAACAGGAAATTCTAAACCTTTGGCGCTGTGAATAGTCATTAATGTAACATAATTATCATCTTCTTCGTAAGAATCGATGCCGGTAATTAATGAAACTTCTGCTAAAAAATCATCAATTGTTGCATTTTTTTGTTCTTTGGTAAACTCAGCAACACTATTAATTAATTCTTGAACATTATCGTATCTTTGGCGTGATTCAACAGAATTTTCATCCTTGTACATTTTCAACACACCAAGATCAGCAATTAAAGCAGAAGTAAGTTCGGTTAAAGACAATTGGTCTTTTAAGTCAATATATTTATCGAGCAGTATTTTAAACTGTTTAACATTTTTTTGGATTCTTTCTTTTACTTCAATTACTTCAAAAATACGCGCCATTGTTGCAAACAAAGTAATATCAAATTTTCGTGCAAAGGCAATCATTTTGCTAATTGAAGTACTGCCAATCCCTCTTTGTGGAAAATTCATAATTCTTAGTAGGCTTTCTTCATCGTTTTGGTTTGCTAAAATTCTAAGATAAGCCACAATATCTTTCACTTCTTTTCTTCTGAAAAACTCAACACCACCAACAATTTTATATGGCAATTTTTCACGACGCAAAGCTTCTTCCATTGCTCGTGATTGTGAATTTATTCTATAAAGAATTGCAATATCTTTAAGAGATATTTTTTGGGCAGATATTTCTTTTTTTATTTGCTTTGAAATCTGAAATGCTTCATCCTTTTCATCGGTACAACGAATTATAGAAAGTAAATCTCCTTCTTCATTATTAGTCCAAAGAGTTTTTTCAATTTGATTTTGATTATTTTTAATTACCGAACCAGCAGCTTTAAGTATTTTTTTAGTTGAGCGATAATTTTGTTCTAATCTAAAAACTTGAGTTTTAGGGAAATCCTTTTCAAAATTGAGCATATTATCAAGATCAGCACCTCTCCAACCATAAATTGATTGAGCATCGTCGCCAACAGCACAAAGCTTAGTTCTTCCTGTTACAAACAATTTAATAATTTCATACTGCGCTTTATTAGTATCTTGAAATTCATCAACAAGAACGTATTTAAAGTCTTTTTTGTATTTAGCTAAAATTCTTTCATTATTATTAAATAATTGAATTGGTTTTAAGAGTAAATCATCAAAATCCATTGAATTATTTTCAAATAATCTTTTATTATATTCTATATAAACTTGTGCTAATCTTTTTTCAGAAGGAGTTTCTGCATGATGTTTTGCAAATTCTTCTGGTAAAATCATTCTATTTTTAAGAGAACTTATTAAGTGTTGAATAGCCGATGGTGATTTTTCATCTATTGAGACATTAAGTGCCAGCAAAACATTGCTTACAAGGGCAATAGAATCTTCTCTATCATAAATAGAAAAATTTTGTTTATAATTTATGTGTTCTGCTTCAGTGCGTAAAATACGAGCTAAAATTGAGTGAAAAGTACCCATCCATAATTGTTTAGACTTTGTAACACCAATCATTGCAGTAATTCGTTTTTTCATTTCTTTAGCGGCTTTATTAGTAAATGTTAAAGCCAAAATATTAGATGGATCAAAACCATCTTCAATTAGAAATGCAATTTTGTGGGTTAAAACTTTTGTTTTTCCAGAACCAGCTCCGGCAACTATTAAATGTGGTCCAGCATTATACTGAACTGCTTCAAGTTGTGCTTCATTAAGATCTTTCAGTGATTTCATATAACTCTTTTGTTTGTGAGATTTATTTAACCCCAAATATGCATTAGAAAAGCATTAATGCATATTCGACTAACTCGCTCTAAGCGTTTATACCATTTTTCACTCAACCTTTTGGTTACAAATGCTAAAACCAAGTACGAAGGGGCAAGTTCGCTTCAATATTAATTATTCTTTTTCTAACATTGTTAATTTTAATCCTATTCGCATTATTCAGGTTTAACAAGTTAGCTTTGCTAAAATAATTTTTGCAAATTTAATTTGCAAAAGTACATAAATCATAGACGGAATCAAAATTTGGAAGGTTTTTTTATTACTTTTTATTTAGTTTACAGCCTAAAAACTAAGTCTTTTAGGCTGTCTCCTATAAATACATAAAACATTTAGGGGTAAGGAATCAAAAAATAATGCAAAATTATGCTTACTATAACATATTGGCTTATATTAATAATTTGCCATTTTCCATTATTATTTTTCCATCAAAATGTACTGTTGGCTTGGTAATAACTCCATCTAAATGAATTGGCACATTTACACTTCCACCCATTGTTATGTTGTTACCCAAAGCTAAATGAACAGTTCCAAGCACCTTTTCATCCTCAAGCAAATTACCATTTAACTTGGCTTTATCATTTGCACCAATTCCTATTTCAGCAATATTTCGTGCCATTTTTCCGTGAGCATCAAGCATTTTAATAAGTTTTTTGGCTTGAGAACCACCTGTAATTTTAGTTGCAAAACCGTTTTCAACAACAATTTTAATTGGTTGTTTTCCAATAACACCAATTCCAGACATTGAACCATCTACAACAAAAATACCATTTGCACTACCTTCTATGGGTGCAGCAAAAGTTTCACCAGTTGGTAAATTACCACCTTCGCCTTTTTTATGGAATAAACCTTTGCTTGCAATGGCTGTTCTTCCACCAATTTTAAGAGAAATCTCCGTGCCATTTGGGGCTGTAATTTTAACATTATCGGTTTTATCAAAAATCTTTTTCATTTTAAGAGTCAAAGCAGCAATCTTTTTGTAATCAGCACTTAATCCTCTAATCATTACATCTGTTGTTATTCCAGGGAACGTTGCAACACGCACACCTAATGTTGATGCAGCTCTTCTTGCATTGGTATGAGTTAAAGACTTTTTTGTTGGAAGTAAAACAACGTCAAATTCTTTCATTAATTCTGACACATATTTTGGAGGTTCTTGACCGTGAGTTTCCCACGATTTCATTTCAACATATATCGATTCGTGTCCTAGATTAAGAGCATTAAAATATAAAGCTTTCCCAATTTCGTTTGTTAATTCATCGGTAATTATAAGCACTTTTTCTTTTTTCTTTGTTGCCATGCAATCGGTAATTGCAATTCTGCATGCTTTGTCAAGTTTGGATAATTTCATTATTTACTCCGATAAGTTTTTTCTAATAACCTAATAATACTTTTAAGATAAAATTACGGTATGCCGAAAGGTAAAAATATTTTCATCTATCTTTGTCTTTGTTTCTTGAATACTAATTTTTAGCGGTTACTCAAAGAGGAATTCCAACATTGAGCTGCACAAATCCTTGCAATCCACCTTGTGAAATTAATTTACTATCTGCACCTTTATTTGGAATAGCTGACCCATCTAAGTCATCTGTCAAATCGTCAATCTCTATAAATGAGTACATTCCGGTTGCTTCAATACTAATATAATCTTGAATTATATTAAAAATAAAACCAGACCCAACAGAGTAGGCCATTTTTACTTTATCTGACGTGAATATATTTTCAGAAAAAATTGAATTAGACAAAGGATTATCATTATAATTTTTTATTGTTAACTTAGGCGAGAAAAACTTGAGTTCTCCATCCAAAATTTTCCAATCGATAAAACCAATAAGAGGAATTCCAATGTCAAAACCTATTCCCCAATTATCCATTTCAAATTTTGCATCATAAATATAATTGAAGCCAAAACCATCTGGACTTTTTTGGCTTTGCTCCTCAGAAAGGAACTGATAATATCCTTTTACAGTTACAAAGAATTTTGAATATTGCGCACGAACAAGATTAATTCCTACTTTAAAGCCTTTTCCTTCGTTGAAATTAAATGAATCATTCCTCAATGATGATGATGACCAAGGTGGATTAGCTAAATAATTCAAATGGCCATTTAATCCATCAGCTTGATATTGCTGAATTGAATACCCGCCATAAATACCTGATAAGCCCAAGCAGCCAAATCCACATGATTGTGAACTAACTTTTGAAAAGGATAAAAGGGCAATTGATATTATCAAGTATTTAATTTTCATTATTTTCACACTAAATTTTTCGTTTCTCATTTTAATATAATTAAATCATTTGTCACTTACTTGTTTTTTCAAATAACATAATTAGTTTGTTTGAATGCATTTGCTTCATAAATTGAACTACTCTATTTTCAGCTGGTTCAATCTGTTCACCAAATTTTTCATTAGACAATTTAATGATTTCTTTTACACTAATCGATGCATTAATTTTATCCCAAATAAAAGAGCCTATTTCATCTAAATCAATTTTATAGGGCTTATTAATTAATTTTCGAAAAAATATTTTTTCAATAAATGTTGGTTTCTTAAAATATAAAACCGTTACAATTCCATTATTTGTTTCACTTTCGCAAATTCTTTTTGGAATTAGTTCCAAGTACTCTTCATCTTTCATTTTTCTTTTTCTTTGTAATGTAATTCTGTTATAATACAACCTCCGAGATTTTAAAAATCTCGGAGATTTAATACTGTCTAAATAACTATTTCATACCTATTTCCAAACCATGTCCATTAGGTCCTTTTTCTTCACGTCGCAATAAATATGCAAAAACAAATCCAATAATTCCTAATATTGAAAGTATCCACATTCCCATTGCATAACCACCAGGATTCTCGGCAGACGCACCAGAAATATCGTTTGACCAGCCGAGAAGATAATTGAAGGTAAATACTCCAATTTGTTGAATTAAAGTCATTATTGAGTATGCTGTACCTAATCTATTTTGCTTAACTAAATATGCAACTGAAGGCCACATAATAGCTGGAATAAGAGAAAATGCAATACCTAGCATAATAATTGGTACATATAAAGTAATTCCAGAATAAACGAGCATTAAATAAACTGGTAAAATTAAAACTGATCCAAACATCATCATTGATGCTCGTTTACCTATTTTATCCGCCAGAAGACCAAATAAAGGCGTAGCAATCATAGAAGCAAAAATTAAAGCACTATTCAACTGTCCTGCTAATTCTCTGCTTGCACCGTGAGCTTCCATATAAAATTTAATTGCAAATGTTCTAAATGGAAATACAGCAGAATAAAATGTAACACAAAGGATTACAATGTACCAAAAGGATTTTCCAAAATTGAACATATCAGAAAAAACAAATTTATCAGTTTCACTAGCTTCTCCAAGTTCGTAATTTCTTTCTGCATAACTTTCCATAAACCAATAAATCAATCCACCAGCTATACAAGTTAAGCCAATAATAAAAGCAACATAAAGTGGGTCACTCCAATTATTATAAAAACTTTTTCCCCATGTTGGAGACCAATCGGCAGCAAACGAACCAAGACGTGCAATTGTTAAGTTTATTCCAAAAGCAAAACCAAGCTCTTTTCCTTTAAACCACTTTGCAAGCGCGGTTGTAATTGCAACAATAAGTGGTTCAGCTCCAAATCCTAAAAGTAATCGTCCAGCCAGCATTACATAATATTCTGAACTGAGTGCTGTTACTAGTGCCGCAATAGAAGTAAGAGTTCCAAAAATCATGATTGAAGCTTTAACTCCAATTCTATCAATTATAGGACCACTAATAAGTAAAATAAAAACAGCGGCAAAACTATAAATGGAGTATAATGAACCAATATCAACATCAGAAAAACCTAATGTAGTTTTTAACATATCAGCAATTGGTGCAATGCTATCATAAATATAATAATTTCCAAACATTGCCAAACTAACTAAGACTAATACCGACCATCTATAAAATGGAGATGGTACTTTTTTAACAGCATCTTTAATCATATTTTTCTCAATATTTTATATTTTTTCTTCTTTATTTTTTGACATTGCAAATGAAAATAGTACAATTGCTAATCCTAGAAAAAGAACCAACGAAATAAAATCACCAGTTAGTCCAAGGCTTTCACCAATTCCTGTGTTTAATTTATCAGCAACAGAAATTTCAACTCCATTAGCATTGGTTTCCCAAATCCAACCTTTTAACGATGCAATAACAATTCCAGTTAACGCACCACCAGCAATTAATCCCGAACTTAATAATGCGCCTGGACCAATATCTGATTCACTTTCGTCAGATTTTTTAATTTTATCGACTAACATTTTAACCAATCCACCAAGAAATATTGGACTACTGACCGATAGTGGTAAATAAGCACCAACGGCAAAAGGAAGCGAACGAACTCCGCTTAATTCCATAACCGCAGCTATTCCCATCCCAACAAGAACCAATCCCCAAGGAAGATTTTGACTCAGTAATCCTTTAATAACTGTAGCCATTAACGTAGCTTGAGGTGCTGGAAGTTGATCGGAGCCAATTACCAAAATATCGTTTAATAAGATTATTGTAAATCCAATTACAAGAACAGAAGCAAAAACACCGATTAGCAAACCAAGCTGTTGTTTAATTGGAGTTGCTCCAACTATATAGCCTGTTTTTAAATCCTGTGATGTTGCTCCAGCATTAGCAGAAGCAATACAAACAATAGAGCCAACAACAAGAACTATTGGTTGATAAACATCCCCTGTCCAGCCAACGGCAACAAAAATAAGTGCAGTTGCCATAAGTGTTGCAATTGTCATTCCAGAAATAGGATTAGATGATGAACCAATTAATCCAACAATTCTTGAAGAAACCGTTACGAAGAAAAATCCAAAAACGACAATCATAATTGATGAAAGTAAGTTAGTTGGTATTGAAGGAATTGCAACCATTAAAATTACAAGTAATACACTTCCTACTAATACGTATACTAAAGGAATATCTTTTTCAGTTCTAAGTTTTTCAATATGAGCATTTGCTTTATTGTCTCGCAAATCCTTGAAGGAGTCTTTGAATGCATTTATAATTGTTGGAAACGATCTAACTAAAGTAACAACGCCACCAAAAGTAACAGCCCCTGCGCCAATATAACGGATGTAATTACTCCAAATTTCAGCAGCAGACATTTCAGAAATCAATTTTGTTGCGGGAGCAAAAACCGTAGTCATTTGATCACCAAGTAAAGTAATTAATGGAATAAGTACCAACCATGAGAGCACACCACCAGCGACCATAATTCCAGCAATTTTAGGACCAATTATATAACCTACACCGAGTAATTCTGGAGTAATTTCTCCAGTTACAGTTCCATTTGGAAGTGCTGAATTTCTACTAAAAATATAACGAGGCACATCCTTCCAAAGACCGAAAAGTGACATTAAAATTTTATAAGCAAAAGCAATTCCAAGACCGTAAAAAACTTTTTGTGCAAGTTTACCACCTTTTTCACCAGCAATAAGAACGTCAGCGCAAGCGGTTCCTTCTGGAAATGGTAGTTTGCCATGTTCTTTAACAATAATTGAACGGCGTAATGGAATCATAAAAAGAACGCCCAAAATTCCGCCAACAAGTGCTAAAACAAAAATTTGGAAATATTGGAAATATTCTGCTCCACCTGGTAAAAATAGAAGTGCGGGAATTGTGAAAACTACACCAGCAGCAACAGATTCACCAGCAGAACCAATTGTTTGAACCATATTGTTTTCCAATATAGTACCTTTTCCAAATTTTTTAATAACTGAAATTGAAAGTACAGCAATAGGAATTGAAGCACTAACTGTTAATCCAACTTTAAGTCCAAGATAGACAGTAGCTGCTCCAAAAATTATTCCAAATATTGCACCAAGAATTATTGCTTTTGGAGTAAACTCTGGAATAAAATCGTTTGCAGAAATGTAAGGTTTGAAGTTTACATTGTTATCTACGCTCATAATACCTCGTTATTTATAGTATAAAAAGAAATTTGACATGGAATATTTTGATATAACTTAATATATGCAAGTAATAAATTGAAACACATATATTTTTTTACTAATAATGTACTTGCTTTTGTGCTTGAATAATTGAAAATTTTAATATTTTTTGTCCCAAATCTGGAACGTTTATTATTGCAATATATAAACCAGACGCTATTTTATTTCCATATTCGTTTTTAAGATTCCAACGTAATGAAGCAGACAAATCATTTTTGTCCAACAATTTAATTAATACACCGCTTAATGAATAAATTTTAATATTTACTTTTTCTGGAAGGTTTGAAAATGTAACAAATGGTTCATCGTTTGCAAAACCAAAACTATTGCTCAGTGGATTGTATGCAAATAGCGGATTTGGATAAACATTTATTTTATCAAATTGAGCTTTCTTTTCATCTTTGGATTTTTCTGTTTTGACTCTAAAATAATATTTATCATTTTCCGTTAAAACATGCGAAGGTGTAATTGTAAGCTTTCCAGTTGGATTAAAATCTATTTGATGAAATGGTGTTGTAAATCCCGCAATATACATTGCGTTAAACCACGGACTGCGTGCAATTGCTTTAATTGAATCTGTAATATTTGGGCCGCTAGCATTTAACAAATATCCATTTGCAACATCTGCAACTCTGCTGGAAGTTCCCGTCTGAGCAACCAATTGTGAAATGTCTTCGCTATAAGGAGTGTTAAAAACTATCAAATATTCTTTTGTAGCGGTAATACTAGTACTTGGATTCCATTTTCCATCTGGAAACTTTAGTGTATCAAGTGCAAAACCATTTTCCAAAAAGCCAAGTTGCATTTTTGTTTCATTTCCAAATTTATCAATTGCATAAGCCGATACTGGAATTTTTACAAATCCAGAATCTACATTATCTGTTCCTTTCCAAGGATATCTCACTAAAGTTCTAACGTATCGTAAAGCTTTGCTCGAATCGCCAAAACGCAATTCTACAGTTGATAAATCTTCAATTGAAATTGCCATTGATTGCTTTAACGATATTGCAAAAACTTTTTGCGATTCTTTTATATCAGAACCAACATAAAAAACTCCAGTATTTCTATCATCAAATTCGGTAAACCACTTTTCAGTTCCAGAAAACTCAGTTTTGACTCTTCCAGGTTCAATCCAATCTATATCAAGTACAAATCCGTCACGCATGTCGTTAACATTGCCCAAATAATCATTTTGCAGAAAAATACGATTTAACTCTTTTCCGCTTGAAACATTTGTTAAAATAGCTTTCAAAGAATAAGTTTCTTCCCAAGGCAGACGCTGAAAGCCAACTTCGTATAGATCATCTTTTACAGATTCTTGTTCATAAATTGAATAGGATATTTTTGCCTCCGAAATACCTTCTTTATGCTCGACTAAAACTCCTTTGAAATAGGAATCATTTTGGTTTTCGCCAATTACAATACCTAAATTTCCTTTATCATCATTTAAAATAACTGGCTCATTTTCCAAGTATCCGAAAATTACATTTCCTGGTATTAAATATGACCTATCAATTCCATATTTCACCATTTTTGAATTATCGAAACCAAATGGAGTGATTGAGAAATAATATGGTTTCCCTTTTCTTAAAGATTCATTGTTAAATGGATCCCAAGTAATTTTATGCAAATTTTTATTTTCTGACAATTCCACAACTGGAGTTTCGTCAGCAATAATTGTACTAATTGTTAAATCATTTTCATCTTCTATTAAAAGGTTTTTAATTGAGCTGTATTTGTAGGTAGCTATCAATTTTTTGTTAGGCTGATTATTAATTGTTTCGCTAGTTGAGGATGAGTTGAACATGTAAATATTATACCCTTGAAAATCAATATTATACCCATAACCGATATTTGAAAATCCACGTTGTGGAGATGTATCAAAAAGGATTTCTATTGAATTATCATTAGTTATTGTTGTTGGGTTTACTTCTGGATAAGATTGTGGTTTATCAAAAAAGTTATATTTAATCTCTCTTCCATTAGTAATTGCTTCTTTCATTGCTTCAGTTGGCTCTTCGTTAACTCCAAGCACAAATGCAAAAATAATGTCGATTGGTTTTTTCTCTTCAAGATTAAATGTTCCAGACGTAATTAAAAAGGCTTTATCACTTCCACGAGTGTTTATCCAACCTTTTTGCATAATTATATTTCCAGAATATATAAACGCTTTGTTAATATTGTTGCAATCAATATTATTTACAATTCCATCAAATGAATTACAAGGTTCTGGATTATTTTCACCCAACATTACTTTTCTTATCAAATCTGTCGAAAAAGGTTGATAAATTTGAGTTGGGAAATAGGCTTCTTTTGTATTAACAGTTGCAACAATATTGGCATTTTTTTTGCTATTAATTTTTTGTTGATTAAGGTTTTCACCTTCCAAAATGTATGCAGTTTGACTCAAATTACTATTACTAATTGGTCCTTGCATCATTGTTGTAGTAAGAGCAATTTGATTTTCTTTGTTTGCAAAATCTCTGTATGGAGAATAAGCTAAAATCATATTATTTGTTTCATCAGAAGCTAAAAAATCATTTCGATAATATCCCAAATCTGTATCAGTTGCCAAAGAAAAATTTACGTCATACAATATTGGTGAAACTTTTCCAGTATTTTCGATTGAATATTTAATAAAAACTACTTTTTCCAAATTTGGATTATTTGAGTAGCCCCAAACGGTTTGTCTAATGTTTATTCCAAGTGGTTCAGTACCTTCAATTCTTCTTTCATTGGTAGGAACTCCATCATTAAAAGCTGACCAAGCCATAACATCGCCATATTGTGCTGGTCTATCCTCGTTTTCATCCCAAATTCCATTTCCGTTTTTATCAATTGGTAAATAAACTCCATCTTTGTCGCCATCATAAAACTCTGCACCGAGTTTAACTGCATTTTTCCAATTTTGCCATTCAGAACCAAAAGGAATTGAATTAACCGAATTTGTGTAAACTCCAAGCGAATCATCAGGATTTTCGACAGTACCTTTTACATAATCAAGAATTTTGCGAGTAATTTCAACACCATTTGACCATAATTTATAATTTTGATCATATCCACTAAGAAAAAAACCAGAGGAATACAGAAACGACATAGTGTCAATTATTCCAGCTTTTCTAGTTGGATTTTTTATTTGATTTCCAATCTGCCCAGCTTCATAAATTGGCAAAGTGATTCGGTTAAATTTTATTCCATCAGTTTCTGCGGTAGTTTTATTCTTCTCTTTATCATTTTTGGGGGATGCAACAATATTTGCAGAAAGCAAAACAATGAAAAGGAATATAATATGTAATTTATTAAGCATAATTTTAATTGATAATTGGATAATTTCTAATATCTGATTCACGGAAACTTTGTTCAAATTTGTTGAGCAACAATTTGTTATAAATCATACTTACTGCACCAAAATGAATTGATTTAGCATTATATCCCAACAAACGAAGATACGCAGTAATAAATAAACTTTTTTGTCCATTAAACGAATAGCTAAAAATAGTTTTATCAATCGGGAGTGTCAACAAATTTGTAGACGCTTTAAAATCAGTTTGAGCTAAATATAAAACAGAACTTATCGGATGCCCACCCCAAGTACCTGGAGGAGAAATATCTTTGAAATATCTTTTTACGTCATATAAATCTCTATCATCGTAACACATAACAAAAGAATCGACAAAAATTGAATATCGTAGCGAGTAAGTTGCATCAACTTGTTGAATTGTTGCAATTGCATTTAAATATTCATCTTCGGTAAGCATTTTCTTTATTCTATTTTTAGCAAACTGTTCGGTTGTTTTTGAATTATCAATTTCAATACTTGGAATTTTATTTTCTTTTTTAGGTTTAGGATAGTATCCTGTTTCATACATAAACCACCATTCAGAATCACCACGTGCATTTATCCACACATCCGCAAATTGAATATTCCATTGTGCCATTCCAAAATTAAGCGAAAATACATTTGTAAATCCATATAACCTCAGCAAAGAAGTTGCATAAGCTGCTTTTTGTCCGCTTTCGCTAATTATAATTATTTTTGCTTCCATATTTACATTGTTAAATTCCAATGAATCAATTAATTGTTCAATTCCAAAATTACGCGCACCTTCAATGTGTCCGCTTTGGAATTGACTTGGTGTACGAATATCCATCAAAAGATAATCTGATAAATTACTATAAGCGTCATCAACTGAAATTATTGCTGGATTTTTACTCGAATTTATATAATCGCCATGCGTTTCCAAATAAGAAATTAAATCGGCAGAAGTGTAGTATTTAATTTCAACTGGTTCATTAATATCTTCCATGCAACCTGTAAAAATTAGCGAGGAAATTATTAAAGCAATTAGGGTAATATTTAATTTAATTATTTTCAATTTATTTGTATCGGAATTACCGTTTTAGTATAGCCCATAAACAATCCAATGGTATTTTTACCAGAAACGTTCCAAAAAACCGAACCACCGCCTTCGCTAAAAATATTTTCAATCGGTTTATTGTTCTCGCGAGTTGAAAAATAGTCCTTATATGGTTCATCAAATGAATATAAAATTATTTCAACTTTATATTTTTCTGGATTTTCAAAATACACAATTGGAATATTTGAGGTTCTGACTTCGATAGTATTTAATGTATCTGCCAGTTTGCTTGTAACCTCGTAAAATATTGAATCAACATAACTTTCATAATTACTATCAAGTGATTTAATTGAATATTTTGCCGCATAAACTGATCTGGGATTTGGAACCACAACACATTTCAAATATTCACCTTCCAATTTTGCTTCTGCAATTATTGGCTCTTTTGGAATTGTAGTAACTGAATAAATTCTTTTGCCTTCAAATTCTGCAAACAATTCGTATTTAATTCCTTGAATTACATAAAGGTTATTAACTGGCGAATAAATTCCATCTTTTTCATGTTTTAAAGTGAAAATTCCTTGTGTTTCTGACCAAATATATGCTGTAACTTCTTTTAATGCAACATCTTCACGAGTTAAATTTAATTCAATAGGAAAACTTTTTGTGAACGATATTTTTACTGAAGATGAATCTCCTATTAACCTTCCACTAACCACATTAAATTCTTGAAATGGAATATCACTTTCAATTACATCAATTTGTTCACAATTTAAAAGCACAAAAAAAGGTAAAAACAACAGTATGTATTTTAGAATTTTCATATTAAAATTTTACCGCAAATCCAAAAGTTGGGAAAAATGGCATTAATGTAATTTGATTTAGTTTTGGTGTACTTGTGTAATCAAATTCATTTTTTTTAGCATCAAAATCGTAAGCAATATATTGAGCAAAAGCGTTACTTTGATTATATAAATTGTAAATATTTATAAAAAAATCTGTTGGAAGTGAAAACATTGTTGTAGAATATTTAATATTTAAATCCATTTTGTGATAATCGGGCAAATTATACTCATTTCGTGAGGAATAATTCACATTTTGGTTTTCAATTCCATCAATTTCACTATTTGTAAAATAATATTTGCCAGTTGGCATTGTCATTCCAGAACCAGTTGAGTAGCTCCAAGTTATTCCAAGACTAAGATTTTTCATAATTTCGTATGTCATAACAAATGAAATATCGTGTAATCTGTCATATTGTGGAGGAAAAATTTTTCCAGCATTTAACTCGGTAAATAACCTTTTTGTCCACGAAATAGTGTAACCCAGCCAACCAGAAATTTTTCCAGCACGCTTATTTAAGAAAAATTCAACTCCGTAAGCTTCGCCAATTCCTTTTGTAAAATTATTTTCAATTGGATTTTTAACTGAATAATATGGCATATCTCTAAATTCGTAAATGTTCTCAAAATCCTTATAATAAGCTTCAACCGAAAATAAATAGATTTTTTTATCAAAATAAATATCAAAACCCGCTACACTTTGTCGCGAAAAAGAAGGTTTAATCTTACCAGTTGAAGGATACCACAAATCGGTTGGCATGCGAATATCATTTCGCAAAATTAAATGCAAAAATTGATGTGCTTCTGCGTAAGCGCCTTTTAGCAAAAAATTATCAGAAAAAGCGATTGACATTGAAAGCCGTGGTTCAAATTTAACATCGCTCAAATTGGAAAATTTGTAAATTCTAACACCAAAGTTTGTATTTAAAAATCCAAAAGGTTGCCATTGACTTTGCAAAAAATAAGCTATTTCAAATGAATTGTGGTTTTCAAAATGGTCTGGCGATGTTTCTAAAACTGAGTGATAAACAACCCAATTTACTAATTGATATTTATGAAAAATAAATTCGTACCCACTTTTAATTGTAAATTCATCCGAAATGGTTAAATCGACATCTTGCTTTACCGATATATCTTGTAAATCAGATGAAGAGAAATAATCAGATTCGATGCTATTTGTAAGATCATTTAATGACGAAGTAAACTTATATTTAATGAACGAAAGGTTAGAACGAAGAATATATGAATTCTCATTCATTGTTAACCAATTTGCGCTTAAATTCATATTTGACCAATTTGTTTTATAATCAAAGCCCAAATTTACTGGCGGACTGTAAATATTATCTTTGTTATACATAAAATTTATGGCAATATTCTGCTCTTTCGAAAATTTGTAATTTAATTTTGTGCTCATATCAAAAAAATTGTTTCTCGGTGTTACACTTTCCTTTTGGAATATTTCTTGAAGTTGGTCGTAATACATAATTCTTGATGAAACTATGTAAGTAAGCTTAGCCGTAATTGGACCTTCCAAAGTTGCATGAGACATAATAGTTCCAATTCCAATAACGCCTTTTTCACGCTCATTTGTTCCTTCGCGGAGTTTAACATCCAAAACGCTGGAAAGTCTTCCACCATATTCTGCTGGAAATGCACCTTTTATTAATTTTACATCATTTAAAGCATAAGTGTTAAAAGTGCTTGCAATATTTCCAAGATGCGAAGGATTGTAAAGCATTGTTCCATCAACTAAAGTTAAATTTTGGTCGGGCGAACCGCCGCGGACGTATATTCCGCTTGACATTTCGGAAGCAACTTTTACTCCAGGCAATAATTGTAGTGACTTAAAAACATCAATTTCGCCACTTAAAGATGGCAGCATATTTAGCATTTTAGGAGAAATATCAACAGCACTTATAATTTCTTCAGTCTCTTTTGTATCGCGGACAATAACTTCTTCAATTTGAACAGCAGCGGAAGTTAAAAAAACATTTAATTCGAGTGCTCCACTGGTTTTGGATATATCAACATACTCAACTTTTTCTTTATAACCCATATTTCTAAAAGTGACTTTATATTTCCCTATAGGCAATCTTGAAGTAACAAATTGCCCATCCAAACCAGTTGCTGCACCTGTTTGGAATAAATCATTAAATTGGACATCTTTAGTAATTATTATATTTGCGCCTATAATTCCATTTTTAGTTTCGGAATCAAATACATACCCAGTTATTTTCATTCCACCATTTTGTGAATAGATTATTGTGGCAAAAAATATAGATACAAAAAAAGAAATTATTTTTATTTTGTTGGACAATTTATCAGCTAATTTTAAAATAAGTAAAAAGCAAAGATATAGAAATGACTGCTAAATTATAGGAAATAAT
>PCUD01000070.1:35893-47078 GCA_002786785.1 Ignavibacteriales bacterium CG18_big_fil_WC_8_21_14_2_50_31_20
AGTTATTAACTACTTATGTGAGATTATTGATGAAACTATCAAAATCAACTAAAGAGAAGTTACTAAAAATATGACCCTTTTTCTAAACAACAATGCTCTAACAAAAATGCTTTAACTAGCTTATAGAGATATATCAAAAAAATGGACTATGCCTATTAGAGATTGGGCTTTCATTTTTTCACAATTTTCCATTATATTTGATAAACGGCTAAAGCCGTTTATCAAATAAGCATTCTGCCATTTACACAAAATATGATACACTTTCAAGAATTCGCATTTTTCTTGATTTTGATTGTTCGCCACATATCTTTCATCGTTTTTTTATTTAATTCTTTTATAGCTATCCCTTCAATTTCATCACCATTTTTTAATTTTAATTTGGCAATAATATTAGCTGGAATTAAGGTGTCCTCAAGAAAACCAAAATCCTTTTTGTCTGCAATCCTTAAATGCCCTTTGGAAGATTTAATAAATTCATTGTTTAATTGTTCTTGGATATTTTCTAAATTGTGCGCATTATATTTTAACTCACCATTTATTGTATCCTCGCTTATTTTTACTTTTACAAAATCACCAATTGCAATTTTACTTTTACTCTTATTTATAAACCTTGCTGTTTTATTTAATCCAAAATAAATAAACACCCAATTTTTTTCTGCGTAAATTCCAGAAACAATGCCACGATATTCTGGGAAGTTGTTTAAATAAATATCATCAGCCTTACTTGCCATTTCTCTGTAATATTCAAATATTTTTTTATCGGATGTTGTTGAATACCAATCCTTATTTTGTAGACTTAATATTTCGTTAGTTAGTTTAAATTTATTTTCTTTCCTAGTTCGGCTTATATTTTCAATTTCAGCTTTCGCTTTACCATATTCTTCTAACTCTACAAATAGGCTTACAAGTTCGTTCCTCAAACCCAACAACATTATTTCATCTTTCCCTAAAAGCATCCCTTTTGCAAAGCATGCTAGTGCTTTCGATTTATCTTCCTTCAAAAATGTTTCACCTAGTATTGACCAAATCCAGAATTGATTTTGTTGTTTAATTAAAACCTTCAAAACCCTTTCGCGAGCTTCAGACTCTTTGTTTAAAAGTAGTAACATTTTTCCAATGTGGTGCATTAACCATATTTCATTAGGAAATAATTCTGACATTTTTTCAAGTTTTGGAAGTAGCCAATTAATCCAAAGTTCTTTGTCGCGCCCATTAAAATTTCCAATTATTTTTGCAAGCTTTAAGTGAACACTCACCACCAGACTTCTATATGTTTTGTCATTGGTTTTCTTCTCCTCAAAATCTGATTTTTGAAAACCATCCAAGCCAATTATTTTTGAAAATTGTAAGAACCAAATTGATTTTGCATCTGCTATTTTATTCAATATCCAAAATACTGAGGAATACAGAATTGATTGTTTTTCAATTTTGATATTCATCAACACATTTACCAATGCTGGTATTTCATTTTTATATCTATTCAATAAAGCATTATCAGAAACTAAAAATTTTAGAGTTTTGTAAGCATTCCAACCAATTGAATTATACGCCATTTGTGATTCAATTTGATATTGCGCCATCTCGGTAACGCCTTCAATGGATTTAGGGATATCATTCGTTTCCAAATTAGATTTAACCATTTTGTGTATTAACCAAAAATAATTTCCTTTTAATTTTTCATTATTTGGATTAAGCTTAATCTCATTTCTTATCGATATTATTTGTTCGGTTTCAGTCATTGGCTAAGTAAAAGTTAATTTGTGAAATACATTTATCTGCAAAAGATTTATTGCTGCAATTATTAAGTATAGGCGAACTTTTGCTAAACATATCTTTATCGTTGTAGTAAAATATTAAATCGCAAAATTCTGTTAGACTACTAAATTGGTAGTTTTCGGCATAATTATTATGTTTCAATTTTGAAATTTTTATTCCAGTTTGCTTAAAACCATTTTCTATTATATTGTGGAATTCCTTTAAGAATGGTTTTGGGAAATTATAATCTATACTTTCTTGTATGGTAGAGACTACTTTTACATTGGCTAATAATTCTAATAAATTATCACTTACTTTTTTTGAAGAAGAATCAATTATGTTTTTTATCAGATTCCCTTTTTTGTTGTATAAAAAATCAACAGTGCAATAATCATCCCCACTTGTAAATTGGTAACGTTCTCTCCAATTAAGTGGTTTTACACTTTCAATTAGAAAAGTTGAATCTAAAATGTTTTTGCTAACTACTAAGTACAAATTTTTAGGCAAACCAGAATTTATGCTCTCTGGCACGTCAACATTAAATGAAGTATTTTCTTCCATGTCAAAGTCGGCGCTATTATTTGTAACACTTCCAGTTATAAGGTTACTCCATGAACTTATTGACGGCGCATTTAAGTATAACAATTCCCTTTTTGCTCTAGTTATTGCTGTATAAGACCACCTAAAATATTTTTGATTATTTATTGAACCATTGCTAGAAAAATCGACATAAACATTATCCCATTCACCACCCTGAGCTTTGTGACATGTAATTGCATATCCAAATTTAACTTGTAGAGCATTGTAGTACTCATTTTCTTTCATTTCCTTTATGTACTTCTCTTTTTGAAGAATATATTTTTTGAGGTCATTTTTCAACAACCATTTGGAGGGAAATTTAGTATTTGCTTTTTGAGCAGCCAAAACCCTTATTGCTACTAACTCATCTCTTGATAAGGATCTTTCTGGTGACCATATTAAATTTTCTAATATCATCACATCCATTATGGAAACTACTTTTTCGCTTGAAGTTACCGCCACTTTAAGTTTTCTAAATGATAGTACAGTAGCTTCTTCACGCCCCCTTAGTTTTATTGAATGTTTTTCAGATTCTCCGGAAATTTCAACAATATCTACAAAATCCCCATTTAATAAATGGTGTCTGTAGTTGTTAGCAACCACAATAAGCCTATCCCCAGCAATAATATCTTTTTCGTTATATCGCTTACCACGCAAAGCTATATTGTAATCCAAAGCTTTTTTATTACTGTTAGTTATAACAATTTTCTCAGATTTGTCATTCATCCAATTATTATATAATGAATTACTAACATCTCTAACATCTTTCATCTGTTTTATTAGAAAGTGATTAAATTCCTTTTTCTCAATACTCTCTCTAATATTTGTTGCCGTTTCCAATATCCCACTTTTTTCACCCTGCCTTAAAACTTCGGTTAGTGTGAATTCTTCACATCTTAGTTTATATTTTTCAGCTAAATGTTCAACCGAAAGGGCTTGTGAAATATTACTTTCGATAGGTGGTAATTGAGCTGTATCTCCAATAAAAATTAATTTTCTTTTTAAACTTGGAATTTTAACCTTGCTTGTATAACCTACATAATTGAATAAATCCTCCAATACTTTGCCACTGCCAAATCTTACAAATTCTTCATCACTTCCCTTTGTGTCCGAAACCATTGATGCTTCGTCAATTAAATAAACAGCAGAAATATCATCAGTATTATTAGAAATATCAAAATTCCAAATAACTTCGTCACACTCTTCTTCATCACCTAATTGAGCGTTCCTTAATGAATAAATTAAGGAATGAATTGTTGAAGCATCCTGTTCAGTTCTTTCTTTGAGCATACGAGCAGCCCTTCCCGTTGGTGCAGCTAAATAATACTGTCTGCTGTTGGAACCTAAATATTTAACAATTTCTCTAATTAAAAAAGTTTTTCCGGTACCCGCATAGCCTTTAAGAATAAATATTTCTTTTTCATCACTTTCCAAAAAAGATTTAATATTTAGAGTGGCGATATTTTGGTTGTCTGTTAATTGCATTTTAATAGTTTTTATTCACTGGACGCTTTGAGAAATATAATAAAAGCAAGCTACCAATTAGTATTCCCAAACCAAGAAATATTAAGTGCATAAATGCGGTTGTTACCATAGCAATTGAAATTCCAATTGCTATGGTTAGTGAAAGCCATTTGGGAGCTCTTCTAAAAAGAAACAAATCTAATGAGTATATTATTATTGCTGCAAAAAACAAAATCCCTAAAAACAAATGCATACTTTCTCCTTTTATTTATAAGAGAAACATCTTTTCTCTTTTTCTTAATATTAGATATTTTTAATAGCAAGTTCGGCAAAGCCGAACTATTGAAAGGTATATTTAAATAAGTTATTTAGTTGGCTTTTGGTGATCATCTTTATTCCCAGAGAAAAATCGACTAATTACTCCACCAATTATTATTAAACCATAAATTACACCAACTGATATTGCTACTCCAAAGATTTCCATAATTCCTCTTTTTTAATTTAATAAATAATTATTTTCGTTTTTTAAGTGTTACTTAAAATTTCCATTTTATCGTAAAAGTTTAATAATCTTAATTAAATTGAAAATTACTCCCATTGAATTAGCTCCATTTTATTTCCAGATATCATCATTTACATTTTTTATAATAAAGACACTAAATTGTACTTTAGCTTTAGCGATGATTGACCCTTAAAAAATCTTTTGCTTTATTATGGTGCTCTTCCTTAATAAAGCCAGATAAACTATTTATTGCTGCAAATAAAACAGCCGCATCATCTGTGTAACCAGCTATTGGGATTACATCTGGTATAGCATCAAAAGGGAATATAAAATAACCCAATGCACCAACAATTATCACTTTTACCCAAATTGGTGTTTCATTATCCAACAATGCAAAATAAAGTGCTAATGCATCTTCAGCAAAAGGAATTTTACCAACTGTTTTCTTAATTTTTGTTGAAAAATCTGCATTGTTAAAATATTTTGAGTATTGGTTGTTCATAATTCTATTCCTTTAATTGTTTTTGTTTTATATTCTATTAGAGATGCACACTTAAATTATTTCCAAATAAAATATTATTTTTCTTATGCTTTGTTCTTCTTGAATAGCTATTAATTGATTTCTCAATCTTTGGCGCCCTAGTACTTATAGGAATTCTCAATTTTATTTTTCTTTGTTTGTTTTTCATTATTCTTATAACTCTGGTTAATTTTTATATAATTAATTAGACATAGTCCGTTTTAACAAACTATGTCTAATTTAATATTTTTAGAACTCAAGCCACATAATTCACCTCCTTCCATTTTGCATTATTTATTATCATTTTTACAATTTCCTTCAATATTATCTCGTTGTTTTAATCGAACCAACTTTTAACCCAACTACCTATACTGCTGCCACCAAGTCCTCCGGCAATACCGAAGACTACTGCCCCAATAGCAGTTCCGACTCCAGGAAATATTGCTGTACCAAGAGCAGCTCCACCATAAGCACCACCTAATGCACCACTGGTTCCACCTACATTTTCGGCAGTTTTACCCAAATATTCGCTTCCATCAATATCGCCATTAATTAACTTAATTGTATGAAGCCCTTGATCAACAATTCCAAAAGCCACAGCAGTTCCTACATTTGAGCCGGCAATTTTTTTAAGTGATTCTTTGCCAACTCTCTTTGCTATCTGTTTTCCGCCTTCTTTTATAGTTAATGCAACACCGGTTTTAATTGCTGCAGAGCTACCAGAAACGACTACGTCTTTTACTACTTCTGTTGCAAATTCAGCTCCACATATCTCGCTTTTAGCCAATCTCTTTCCATTTAATACAACACTTACTATTCCAGTTAAAGAGCCACCTACTATTGCCGATTGTTTGCTTTGCCCGTGAATGTCTTTTAAGTTGTTTATAAATATATCCTTATTAGGTAGTTTTACACCAACATTGTCAGCAATTCTAGTTGTTGTCTTGGATGAAATTTTGGATGATGTCATCTTTTTGCCAACACCTTTAACTGATTTATTATATAGCTCTACAGTTTCATCGGTACCAACTAACTTAGCATTTTGATATTGTTTAGTTTTAATTTTTTTATTTAAATCACTTATTGAACTTGAGTTAACCAAATCTTTTGCTTGAATTCTTTCAACTACTTTTCCATTTTTTAATGTAACAATATCTGCAGATTTTGCAGTTGTGGATTTTGTTAAACTACTTATTTTACCTTTGCTAATATTTTCTAATGATATATTTTTTGAATCCCTAATTACAATTTCGTGAATAGTGCCTTTTATCTGAATGTTTTCACCAACTCTTTTCTTAGCTTCTACACCTACATAATCCAAGTAAGTTTCCTTTGAAATGCAAATTACATCTTTTCTTTTATCTGATTTTTTCTTGCTATTTGTCATTTTTACATTTCCTATTTATTAAATTTTTACACTCATTTACTTATTAGAGAAACAACATCTTACATTTTCCAAAATTATTTTAATACATACTAATCATCAAAGAATTTTTCTTTTATAATGTTTATTGGGCAATATACTTGAAGATTATCTGCGGTATCCTTAATATTTCCCAAAACTTCCGAAACTGAATGCAAACCGACAGAATCTGTAATATTTTCAGCTATTTCTGAAACCTTTGAAGCTATTGATAGAGCACTGCACGCTTTTAATATTGAAGTAAACATAATTTTTATCCTTTTTGAAATTATTCTAAAATTATTTTGTTTGTCTATTCAATTAGAGTAACAACATCTTACTTTTTCCAAAAATAATTTAGAATTAATAAAAAAAAGCCCCGATATAAAAATATATCGAGGCTAATCTTTGGCATTTAACCATTTTCAAAGTAAAACTAATCCATGTTATAAAAGCCGATCCTTCATGTTATCAACCTGGATTCGTAGCTAATTCCTTTCTATTAAAGGCATTCCATCTAGCTTATTCTCAATAATTTTGATGTCTATATTATCAAAATTTCTTATAAAACTTTAATTATAAATAGTCTAAAAAACAAGCGTATGTAAGTCATTGGCCAAAAAAAGAAAAACAAAATTTTTGCTTGAGAAACATGATAAACTGTATTATAAAGTATGTGCCATTCGACAAGTCTTCTAAGAACTACCCTATTTAAAATTAAACCAGAAAAAATATAACTGATTATAAAAAGTATTAAATAATTATCACTTTTACTTTCTAAAAATAATGACAAAGAAATGAAAGTTAGAATAAATAGAATTAAATAAATTATCACGGCGAGTGAAAGGGAAATTGATTTAGTATAGTATGGGTTCTTAAACATATCTTATATTTCCTAATTCTGTTGCTGATATTCAATTATTTTTCTTACAAGAATACTTTTACTACTTGTTTCATAGGCAATTAAATTTAACTGCGATTCATTAAAATACTTGGTCCAAAAATCTTTTAATAACTTCATTTCTTTAATTTTTATATTGGGCTGTTCACCTGTCATCACAATAATATCAAAGCCGCCACTAACTTTAGGACTCTTTTCTAACAATTTCAAAATGCTTGAATTTGAATTAAGTTTATCAAGATTTAATTCTTCCGTTTCATTTATCATATCAGAAAAAACAAGTACAATATTTTTATCATTAGGATAACTATATCTCTGGGCGAGTGCTAAACCTCCAAGTATATCTGTCCCTTTCGAATATTTTGCCCGTGTTTTACTAACGTCATGTAATACTGAATCAAATTCAACTTGAATATTCTTGACAAAAACTTGTACGCGCTGTTTCATCTTCTTCTCTTTTAGAATAGGTGAATCATAATTATTTTTAAATGACTTATGTGTTAGGTCGTAATAGAAAAGTTCTGTTGAATTTGTAGTACTACCATAATCAACAGGAAGAACAACAATTCTAGAATTTGACTCGAGATTTTGAATAATATCTAACTTAATAACACTTTTATACCATTCCATGGTTTGACTTGGAATGCTTCCAGAAAAATCCATCAATACAATAAAATTAACTGTCTTTGTATTATCACTACAGGAAGCAAATATAATTAATGTAATACATAAAACAATTGCTCTTCTTAATAAAGAATTCATATTTATCCCTCTTTTAGTAAAGTATTGTTTTTATTATCATTAATCTCTTTCATTACCTCATTTGTTTCGTTAAGTATTTTTTCCAATTTTGCTCTTCTTATACACTCAGCACTAAAAAAATCTATATTGTCAGAAAAATTATCTTCACCTTTCTCAATAATGTTAGAGCCTTCTTCTCCATAAATAACTTGAAGTTCAATAAGCATTTGCCAATATTTCTCAATTATAAAAGTGAACAGAGAGTCTATTATTTCCTTAACGTCAATAATTTTTTTTATTGCATCATTGAGTTTCTTAGTAGTATAACGCCACTTTTTATACTCCTTCAGTCTTAAATGGTTTTCTACTTGCTCCCCCTTTAGAAAAGCTAAGAAAATCCCTAAAGCCAAAGTAATACACATTGTCAAAATTGAAGTCCATCTACCTACAATTTCCATTGTTGCTATTTCTTCTTTTGTATATCCGGTTAAATCAATTTGTTCTAAATAATATATTCTTACTAAACCTGAAGCAATTATTATCCCAAATCCCAAAGCAGCAATTAAATATCCTCCAAATCGCCTGTCATTTGCGTTTTTTTTATCTGCATTACTAATTAATCCTTTCTCATAATTTTCTATAACAAAACGATATTCAAAATGTTGGCTAAAAGCCCATTCTAATAAAACTAATACTAACAATGCTAAAAAGAGAGATAAAATAATTTTCATTACAAAACTATCAGTTTGAATAAATAATTGAGAAGTTAAAAAATACAAACCTGTTTCAGCTGAAATAAATAGAACCAGAATAAACCTATGCATTATATTTTTAGATTTTAGGTCTTCGATTTCTTTTTGAGTAAAATCACCTTGCAACACACCCAGTTTTTTAATCCTTCTAAAAATTTCGTCCTTAATTGGGTTAAATTTTTTCATTAATTCTTGATATGTTGGAATCAATTCATCTACACATTTGCCGATTACAGAATCAACGGCTTTTGTAAAATGTAATTTTGCCTTTTTCTTTTTCTTAAAATCTCGCTTCAACCAAAACTTGGATAATTTAGTTATCATCTTTTTCTCCTATTTGTTATTTGATTAATAAAAATCTTGGGGATTTCAATGTTTTCATTTTCTCTTGAAACATTCCATAATTGAATTTTGTAGACACCATTTTTCAATTTTCTAATTTGTGGCTTTCTATTATTTTCACTTAAATGGGTCTTAATTTTTGCAAGTATTTGAATTGATGGGTTTGATTCTATTAAAAAATTTTTCCACAATTCGTATTCATTAATTTTATTTTGAGCAATTACGACAATAGCGTGTGAACATTTTAAAAGTATTTCCTTGTTTTCACTAGTCATTTTCCCACCAAGATCAACAAATACTACTTGCTTAATCTTAGATATTTCATCAATATTCCTTAGTATTGATGAAGTATAACCATTTGAAAATTTGCCTTTTATTCTTAAAAACTTTACATAATTTTTGTCACATTCTCTCGTCCATAACCCTTCACCATCTGGGGCTGCTTTAATAACAAACATGTTATTATTTGCGAAATTAAAATCAGATTTAAGACTTTGCAAAAAAAGTTCATATGTAAAAATACTTTTCCCACTATGCGATGGCCCGATTACAGCAATAATTCTTGTATTCTTGCGCTCTTGATATAATTCATCAATTTGAATAATTTCAAATACCCTTTTTTCATTTATATTATTTGATATTAAAACAACTGCTCCAAATCTTGGATCAAATTGTGCAACCCATTTTACTTTTGAACTATAGTAATTTAATAAAAACTGACCTAACCAAATTGGCATTCTTCCAGACAAAACCAATCCTTTGTTTTTATCCAAAACTGGGGGTATAAAAACTTTTAATTCACCAATTGTAGCGGATTCTACAAGCAATTCAAGTATAGTAAAATCATCATTTTTTATTTCATTGAATTTTATCATTTTATTTTCTTTAATTATTCTTATTCAATTAGAGTAACAATAAAATAGTATTTCCATTTTGCCAGTATAAATAATTATACTTTTGAACTACATATGATTAATAAAATCTTTATATAAATTAAAACTGTTGTAAATTTTTCAGGTCTCAATCCTTTCTATTCAAGGCATTCCATCTAAACAGCTAAACAAGGTATGAAAATAAATAGCAATTGGAGAAAAGGGTCTCAATCCTTTCTATTCAAGGCATTTCATCTAAATGGAGATACCGCTAAAACGGAAGAAATCTCCGTTCAAAAAGGTCTCAATCCTTTTTAGTCAAGGCATTTCATCTAAACAAGAAATGAGTCTTGTTTTAAGCAAGTTGGATAAACGTCTCAATCCTTTCTATTCAAGGCATTCCATCTAAACACTAGAACTTAATGAAATCCTCCATATTCTAATAAAAAAAATGGAGTCAGCTATGAAAAGTAAAGCAATAGAACTGTCTCAATCCTTTCTATTCAAGGCATTCCATCTAAACTCGAATACCATATGGTAACTCTAGGCGCAAGAAAATTCTTGTCTCAATCCTTTCTATTCAAGGCATTCCATCTAAACATGAAATGAAATCAAGAGCTAAAACAAAAAAAGCTGAGGAGCTGTCTCAATCCTTTCTATTCAAGGCATTTCATCTAAATTATTGACGCATTGGTTAAGGCTTCAGGAATCAATAAATGTCTCAATCCTTTTTAGTCAAGGCATTTCATCTAAATTGCATAGCCCAAGGTGACGCCGGCAGAATGGGAAGTGGTGAACAACGTCTCAATCCTTTTTAGTCAAGGCATTTCATCTAAATGAAATAAAATAACAGGATTTTATCCCCTTAAGTCATCTGTCTCAATCCTTTTTAGTCAAGGCATTTCATCTAAATTGAAAGTAATTCATCTAATTCTGAACTTGTTGATGTTTTTAGTCTCAATCCTTTTTAGTCAAGGCATTTCATCTAAATCTATAGGAACTAGATTTTTCTATCCAAAACCTGACTTCCAGTCTCAATCCTTTTTAGTCAAGGCATTTCATCTAAATACTAGATATAACTATATACAGTAATTACAATGATACTAAAGAAGTGGTCTCAATCCTTTTTAGTCAAGGCATTTCATCTAAATCCTGAAGTGTTGACTGTGAAGGTTATGTTGATAGTCGTGTTGTCTCAATCCTTTTTAGTCAAGGCATTTCATCTAAATAGTATATTTTATTAGACTTAGACATATTTATAATTTTACGTTGAGGTTAAAATAAACTGTAATTTATTTAATTTCAAGTATTTAATTAAGTTCATTTAAAAAGTTCTCATAATATTAAAAAATAAT
>PCUD01000134.1 GCA_002786785.1 Ignavibacteriales bacterium CG18_big_fil_WC_8_21_14_2_50_31_20
TACATAACAGTAAGTCGGGGCAAGTTCGCTTCTATATTGATTGTTCTTTTTCTAAAATTGTTTATTTTAATCCTATTGCATTATCCAGGTTTAACATAAATCAATTTAATTTGGCTTTGATTTTTTCAAAGTCAAATTTCCAAAAATCAAAAGATCTACACTTTAGGAAAATATACGAGAAGAAATTAAAAATTTCTTTTTAAGAAAGTAACCTTTATTCACTTTAACTTGCCTTGATAAGTAATTAACAAATTTATTAATCATTTTTTCTGGGGGGATAAAATGAAAAATTTAACTAAAGTTACTTTAATCGTGATGTTTGATTTATCAACTTTTTCAATAAATTTGCTAAAAATTATCTAAAAGATTTTCAAAATATTGATTATGGATATGCTGAAAAAAATCTTCTAATGGTTTAAAATTAGACAATTTGGGTCTTAAGATAAGCTGCGCTTATTATTTAGGCGAAATTAAATCGGAAAAAGCAATTCCAAATTAATTTATTTTGTTAAAAATGAAGAAAATGAAAAAGCACATTTATCAGCTATTCTTGCAATACTAAAAATTTCATCTAATGAAGGAATTTTAATTTTGAATCAAAAATGAAAATAGTGAGGAAATAAATCAACTTTGTAGCAAATTATTAAATTGCCAAGAAAATCTTACTAAAATTAGAAATACACAAAGTAACGATGAAGTTGAAGAATCAAGCAAATAAAAACAATCCAAAATATGCATTAGAAAATCATTAATGCATATTTGACTAACTCGCTCTAAGCGTTTATGTTATTGTTCAGTAACACTTTTTGGTAAAAACGCCAAGAGCGAGTTTGTCGGGTAAGTGTACTTCAACATTAATTGTTTTATTTTAAAATTGTTAATTGTCGTCCTACTGTCTGCTCAAGTGTAACCTTTTTTTAGTAAAGCTGGAAAAATTTATAGCTTTGCTTTATGAAAATAGTTTCTCAATAAATTAAGTCATCTCAAAAGAGTAAAATAAATCTTATCTTTGCATTTAAAAAATAACGATATTAAAAATGTACGAAACCGAAAGAGAAGATTTAATAAAAGTTTTACGTGGCAAAGGTATTATTGATGAAAATGTTTTAAAAGCATTTTTGAAAGTAGAAAGGCACTTGTTTGTACCTGAAATTATTAAACCACATGCATATTCCGATGTAGCACTTCCAATTGGTCACGAGCAAACAATTTCGCAGCCATATACAGTTGCATTTATGACACAAGCTCTTGAGTTAAATGGAAGAAGCAAAATACTTGAAATTGGTACTGGTTCTGGATTTCAAGCCGCAGTTCTTGTTGAAATGGGTATGAAGGTTTATTCAATTGAACGAAATTTTGAAATTCATAAAAACACACAAAAATTGTTTGATAAATTGGGAATACGCGCAGCCCTAATTTATGGCGATGGAACAATCGGTTGGGAAGAAGCAGCACCTTATGATAGAATTATTGTTACTGCTGGAGGTCCAGAAGTTCCCAATAGACTGCTAAGTCAACTAGCTGTGGGAGGCAAAATGGTAATTCCAGTTGGGGATAGAAATTGCCAAGCAATGCAGATAATTACTAAAGTTTCAGGAAAAGAGTATTCAAAAAAGGAAGTTCCAAACTTCAAATTTGTACCATTAATTGGGAAACAAGGTTGGAAAAGCGAGTAATTGTAATTTTAGGACCAACCTGTTCTGGAAAAACTTCACTTTCACTTTTGCTTGCAAGATTATTAAACTCCGAAGTTATTTCGGCTGATAGCCGGCAAATTTATAAAATTCTTTCTATTGGAACTGCAAAACCAACCATTTCCGAGCTCCAAATAGCGAAACATCATTTTGTGGATATATTGAATCCCAACGAAGATTTTAATGTTAGTCGCTTTGAAATAGAAGCCTTAAAAATTATTGATAAATTGCACGAACAAAGTATATTACCCATTGTTGTTGGTGGTTCGGGACTATATATTAAATCCATAGTTGATGGATTATGGAACGATGTTGAAACTGATTCAACTTTTCGTGAAAAACTTATGCAACAAAAAGCAGATTTTGGGAACCAATTTCTGTATAATCAACTACTAAAAGTTGATCCCCAAAGTGCAGAAACCATGCTTCCCCAAAATTGGAAAAGAGTAATTCGCGCACTTGAAGTTTTTCAGTTAACCGGAAAATCTTTAGTTGAATTTCATAATGAACACAAAAGAGAAACCGAATACATTTTTTATCAATTTGGATTATCTTGGAATAGGGAAGTTTTGTATAAAAATATTGAAATCCGTGTTGATGAAATGCTTAAGGCGGGTTTAGTGGATGAAGTAAAATCAATTCTGGAAATGGGATATTCGCATGAATTAAATTCATTAAATACAGTTGGATATAAAGAAATAGTTGCATATTTAAATGGTGAGTTTAATTTGGAACGTGCAATTGAACTTATTAAACGCAATACTCGCCGATTTGCAAAACGACAAATGACTTGGTTTAGAAAAGATGAAAATATTGATTGGTTTAAGATAAAAGATAAAAATGAAATTCCAATAATTGCGGATGAAATAATTAAAAAATTTTGTTGATGAGAAGATATAATTGATAAATGTCTGTAATATCAGGTTTATAAAAATTTATATTATAACAAGAAATTTAAAATGTATTTAGGTATAAAATGTTTGAAGATGAATTAAAAATATTAAAAAAATATACAACCAAAGTTGATGGTTTGAAGACAAATCTTAAAATTGAAGAAAAAGAAAATAAAGTCCAAATTTTGCGTGATCAAAATGAAGCTGATGGATTTTGGGACGATCAGCAAAAAGCTCAAAAAATATTACAAGAAATAAACGAAAACCAAGAATGGATTACACTTTGGAAAAAAGAGCAAGATAAAATTAATAGTTTAAGGGAACTAATCGAATTAGCACAAATTGATGAAGATGAATCTTTTACTGATGATATAAACAAAGAGTTGGAATCGATTGATGAATCAATATCTGCTTTGGAATTTAAAAGCATGCTTAGTGGACAAGATGATAATCTCGATTGCATTTTAACAATCCATTCGGGTGCTGGTGGTACCGAAGCGCAAGATTGGGCTGATATGCTTTTCAGAATGTATTTACGATGGGGCGAGCAAAATAATCAAAAAATGAAAATTCTAGATAGATTGGATGGAGACGGTGCAGGAATTAAAAGCGTTACTATCGAAGTATCTGGTGATTATGCCTATGGTTATATGAAGGCAGAAAATGGAGTTCACAGATTAGTTAGAATTTCTCCATTCGATTCTGCAAAGCGACGCCATACATCATTTGCTTCAGTTTTCGTTTATCCTATTGTCGATGATTCGATTGTGATTGATATCAATCCATCAGACTTACGCATCGATACTTATCGTTCCGGTGGAAAAGGTGGCCAAAATGTTAACAAAGTTGAAACGGCTGTTCGTATTACACACATTCCAACTGGATTTGTTGCCGCTTGTCAGAGCGAGCGTTCACAAGGACAAAATAAAATAAATGCTATGAAAATGCTTAAAGCTAAAATGTATCAAGCCGAAGTTGAAAAAGCAGAAGCCGAAAAAAATGAAACTGAAAAAGGCAAAATGAAAATTGAATGGGGAAGTCAAATTCGTTCGTATGTTTTCCATCCTTATAATATGGTTAAAGATCATCGTACAAATACCGAAACCTCAAACATACAATCAGTGATGGATGGAAATATAAATCCATTTATCAAATCATTTCTATTAAAATTCTCCGAAAATTAAATCTGTATTGGCTATACTGAACTAATCCTTTTTTAGCTTAGTATCATTTTTTACTAAGCTAAATTTTTCTTTAAAAATAATAGAATTATTTATAATTCAAAAAATTGTCTGAGAAGAGCAATAAAATTTGTTTCTTTTGTTATTTTTATTTAGATTGCGTCTAAATAAAAATAAAATAATTCAATATTAACAAAAAGGAGAAAAATGAAAATGCATAAATTAACTTTATTGATTACTTTATTAGTACTTAGCTTTATTGATACAAGAGCACAATTTGATTTTTTTGAATCAAAAGCAACAATAGGTGGATATGGTGAAATGCATTATAATTACAAAAACCAAGCTGGTACAACAAAAAATACTTTAGATTTTCACAGGTTTGTAGTATTTGTTGGATATTCATTTACTGAAAAATGGACATTTAAATCAGAAATAGAAATAGAACATAATTATGTAAATGATGGCGAAGGTGAGCTTTCGCTTGAACAAGCGTATTTGGATTATCATTACAAGGATTATTTAGGATTTCAAGCTGGTGTAATTTTGGTTTCTGCTGGCTTAATTAATGAAAATCATGAACCGACTTTATTCTTAGGTGTCGAGCGTCCCAATTATTCAAAATACATTATTCCCACAACTTGGTTTGGAAATGGTTTTGCAATTTATGGAAAACATAGTGGATTTGAATACAAACTTAATATTATGGAAGGATTAGATGGTGATAAATTCAGTTTTAACAATGCAATTAGAGGTGGAAGACAAAAAGGATTTGAGTCGGATGCTAGTGCGTTGTTGTATAATTTTAGAGTTGATTATACAGATATTCCTGGATTTAAAATTGGTGGTTCAGCAACTTATAATAATGCAATAAGTGACTCATTGTCAATTCCATTTACTTTAATTGAAATTCATGCTGATTATAGAAAAAATGGATTTATCTTTGTTGGTGAGTATGGAAATATAAACTATTCAAATATATCACTTAAGAAATCATCTGGTTATTATTTCGATTTTGGCTATGATATTTCAAAGCTGTTGGACTTTGATTGGAAAGTAATTCCGTTTGCAAGATATTCAAATTACAACACAGCATCGTCAACAGAAAATAGTGGCGACGAAGAGAAAGTGTACAATAACAAAGAATGGATGATAGGGGTTTCTGTGCTTCCTATTGAAAATGTAGTGCTTAAAGCTGATTATTCTCAAAACACAATTGAGTTAAATTCTAAAATGACAAAATATTTTAATTTTGGAATTGGATATAGGTTTTAAATTATGTTAAAATTTATGATGTTATTCATATTTATCAGTAACTTCATTTTTGCTAATGAAATTAAACAAAAAACTGAACATATTATTAATCAAGAATTTGGCATAAATGTTCAAATAAAATTTATCAAATATATTATTCCAGTAAAAATTAAAAACGAAATTGAAAAAAATTCCAGACAAAAGTTTTTTTCCGAAAGTATACTAATTTGGTCTATCAAAGAAAATGATTCTTTATTGGCTGTTGGAATTATGGACAATGTTTTCGGGAAAGCCCAGCCAATTACTTTTATCACTTTTCTAAATTTGCAAGGGGAAATATTATCGAACCATATTGTAAAATATCGTGAAGAGCATGGTGGAGCTGTTTCAAATTTGGATTGGAATAAACAATTTATTGGAATGACTCTGGATTCAGATTTTAATGAAATAGATGCCATTAGTGGCGCAACAATTTCAGTTAATTCAATAAAAAAAGGAGTACTAAAATTGGTACTTCTCTTTAAAACTTTAGACAAAACAGAATTATGGAAATAAAATTATTTCAACTTGATAAAGCGCTTAAAACATTTCTTGCTACTTTTATAGTCGTTTTAACAATAGGGGTTTCAATAGGAGTAATTTACCTGAAATTTACTACAAAAATGACTTCCAGTGGCACTGTTGAGAGATACAATGGTTCAAATGAAAATGAATTTGAGATAGCAGAAAGTTATCCAAAGCCAATTTCTGAAATGCTAACCACAACACACAGCCATGTAATAATATTTGCAATTATCTTTGTTGCAATTGGATTTATTTTCTATTTTAATTCAATTATAAATGGTTTCTGGAAGCAATTTTTAATAATAGAACCACTAGTTTCTACAATTATTACTTTTTCATCTATTTGGGGAATTCGTTATATTCACAAATCTTTTGTATATATAACAATTATTTCAGCAATTTTAATGTATGTTTCATTTTACATAATGTCGTTGATTGCTCTTTATGAACTAATATTTAAGAAAAATGAAAAAAAATGATTTTTTCGATAGAGTTTATAAAGTGGTTGCTAAAATTCCTTATGGAAAGGTGACTACTTATGGTGCAATTGCAGAGATTTGTGGAGTCAAATCATCTGCAAGAACAGTAGGTTGGGCTTTAAATAGTGCTGCAAATTCAAATCTTCCGTGTCATAGAGTTGTAAATAGATTTGGAGCATTAAGTGGAAAAATCCATTTTGGTAGCCCAACTTTAATGCAAGAACTCTTAGAATCGGAAGGAATTGAATTTATAGATGAATGTGTAAATTTGGAAAAACATTTGTGGAAGCCAAATTTACTAAAAATCAAAAAGTTTTAAATTTAATTTAAGATTTGTAAAAATATCAATTACCATCAAAACAGAATTAAATTATTCAATATTTTTCAATTTTCAAAGTTGACACACCACCGTCAAAGTTAATAAAAATTTTGTTTTTTGCAGTTTCAAAATTTTCTGTTTGATATCTCTTTTGATCAACTTCATTAAATCCCTCCAATTCTCTTGAAACTAAAACCATATCGCCTTTAATTTGGCATGCAGACTCACGTGGAATTCTTATTTTCAAAGTTGCAGCACCCATTTCAATATTTAATTTTACTAATTCTTCTTTGTCTCCAAATGTTAATTCGCTTGTTGTTGCACCAGTTTCTAAATTAAATTCAGCTACTTTGTATTCGGATAAATCCATTATTACGTTTGCTGCCCCTACTTGTAAGTCAATAATCCAGACTGGGTTAGGATTTAAGCAGAATTCCAAATTGCTATGGTTATTATTTCCAAAAATGAATTCCTCTTTAATATGTCTTAAAACAATGCGGGCATTATTATTTGAATATCTAGTGCTAAAATTTAAGGAATTATTAATTCCAGTAGAAACTCCTGAAATTAATTTATCTGTAGTTCCAGCAACAGAAATTTTTCCCATTCCAGTTCGTATTGAAATAGTAGCATTTTGAGTGGAATCTATATAATTTTCGTAAAATTCCGAAGTAGATATTTCTTCGTTTTTATCTCCATTATTGGAGTTATAATGAAACCCAAAAACCGAAGCATATAAAAATAATCCAAGAAAAATTCCAGTAATAATAGAAACAATGGGTTTTAAAATTGTATCTTTTAGTAAAATTGCAATACCCCAAAGTATGATTAAAACGGGCCAATAATCTATAATATTGTTGGGTATAAAAAGGTTGTAATTATTTTTATCAAGCAAAAAAAGCGAGCCAATTGTTAAAAAAAGAAACCCCCAAAATAATTGTCCATTCTTAAATTTCATTTTAACCTCGCTTATTTTTTGAATTCCAAACAAAATATATTCCAAAACCAACTAATAAAATTGGAAATAAATCTTCAAAATTTAGGAATGAGAAAACCTCTATTCCAAGAAAAAATAATCCAATTAGGACAAGAATTATTCCAAAAACAACTTGACCATTTTTATTGTCTTTTTTTGGAATTGTAAAATTTATATTTCCTTGAAAAGTATCATCAGACTTTTTTTCGCTATTCATATCAGTATACGTGAAATCAATGAATTTTTCTTCAGGAATAACTATCCACATAATCAAATACAATAGAATTCCAATGCCACTAAAAAAAACAGAAATAACAAATAATATTCTCACTATTACAGGGTCTATTGACAAATAATTTGCTAATCCAGAAGCAACACCACCGAATATTCTATTTTGTCTTGAACGACTAATTCCTTCTCTCATAACTTCACCATTTTTGATTTTTTAGACGTAGAGATATTGTAAAGGTTCATTTGATTTAATAATAAAAAATTATTTTGTTCAAATTTAATTTATTAAACTATGATAAAATAGTCGTATAATTCTAGGATTATCTAATTATTAATTTAGTTAAAGATTGTTTAAAAGAATGATTATATATTCAATTAGGTTTATTATGCTATATATTTTAACATTGAATATCTATCTGTCACAGTCGGAGTTAAACTATGCACTCTAGTGCATCTAGATTAGCACCAACTTCTTAGAAAAAGGTCTAAATAAAGATAAAAAAGAAAGATACCTAGCACTTCCAAGAAAAATAAGCGAATCAGAAAACGTAGAAATATTAATAGTTAGTAAAATCATTATGATAAAAAACGGTAGAAGTTCATTAAAATCGAAGTAAGAATATTCTAAGTTGAAAAAAAAGCTGTTTATTTTTTTAAGAGTTTAACTACTATTGAATACTTTGTTTTTGAGTTAAAATAGAGATTTTAAAAATCTTATTGGCGCAAACCATAAGAGAAGGTATAAAACAACAATTATTTTTGCAATTTAAATTCATTTATATTTATTTGTAATTTTTTACATGTCCCATTTTTGAATAGTAGCATAATAAAATCCATCTTTGCCTATAATTCTCCTATTTTTCCTCCTCATTTTTGACGCAGTTCATTAATTTAGTGTATGATTTATTAGGATTAGATCAAACACGCTATCCAGTTATTCTCAACTTCCGAAGGCTTTATAATATGAATCCTTTTATTTTTAGTTAGTTACTTAGTCGCCCCTTAAAAACGGCATAAGTTGTTTGATAATAATGAGTTAAGTCCATATTGTACTTGAAAAATAATGCAAGAAT
>PCUD01000109.1:0-561 GCA_002786785.1 Ignavibacteriales bacterium CG18_big_fil_WC_8_21_14_2_50_31_20
AAAACCAATAATGCTCGACGATCTGAGCCACCGCAATCCTAATTTTCAAGGAACCGAAGTGATAATTTCACTTCCGCTTCCTCTTTATAAAATAATCAATACGTAATTATTTCTCTCCATTTTATTTACCGTTTAATCCTTATTGCATACCGTTCGTTTAATAAAAGACACCGCATGCTGTTTAACTGTTGTATCAGATGACTTCCGTATGTAGCTTCGTATAAAATTCTGGTGGAACAAATTGAAAATTGTAAAAATGTTATTAGGATTATTCACTAATAAGCTTTCAACCTCAGCCCCTTTGGTAATTATAAAAAAAGGGAAAGAAGATAAAAATATTAAGGAATACAATTCAATTGAAGAAGCAATTGCAGATTTGGAAAGTGACCCAAATGTATCAAAAGAAAAAATAGAAAAATTAAAATCATCTCTGAAATCGCTAAAGAATAAAACTTCAATAAAAATTAATGATGGTGAACTAATAAAATGTCGAATAAAATAAAGCCCTGTTGTGTGGCTATAATAATTTTTAGTGGATAAAAACAGTAGGCAGCATAAATT
>PCUD01000109.1:590-4052 GCA_002786785.1 Ignavibacteriales bacterium CG18_big_fil_WC_8_21_14_2_50_31_20
AATAATGTTGCTTTTTATAACCGGTGTAAGTTTTGCACAAGTGTCGGTAAATCTTCAGCAACCTCCTCCAAACCAGCTTCGTGCAACCGATATATGGAAATTTACACTTATAAATTCAGGCAGAACTACTTTTATTAATTCCACTAAAAAAAACAATCTTTATAAGATATTATATTCTATTTAAGCCCAAGAGGCAAATAATCTGTTATATGTTTTTAATATTTTTCTTTGGATAATAGTTTTTTTTGTAGAATTTGTCATCTTTGAAAAATGTACAGTGATTTGTACAGTAGCTTTTTGGTTCACATAAAAAAAAACCGTCTTTGTCAGACGGCTTTCTTCGTTTTTAGCTCAAAATCGTACACCCTGCCGGGATCGAACCGGCGACCTGCTGATTAAGAGTCAGATGCTCTACCAACTGAGCTAAGAGTGCGTTGCAAATATAGTTCTTTTCAATTTTTTTTCAAAAACATTTAAAATCTCAATTTTGGTAAATCTCTTTATTAAATTTGTAATTGAGAATTATAGGTTAAAATGAAAAAGAAAATTACAATTTTACTCGTTTTTGCATTTATTTTTACAAGCTGCAAAAAGGAAATAGAGAAACAAACTATAAATTTGCCAATAAATGTTACCGACGATTTAGGCGTAATTTTTCAATCAAATAATGCACCACAAAGAATAATTAGTTTAGCGCCAAATTTAACCGAAATTATTTATGAACTTAATCTTGATAGTTTACTTATTGGAAACACAAAATATTGCAACTATCCCGAACAAGCCAAGCAAATTGAAAAAGTTGGCGATTTATTAACTGTTGATTATGAAAAAATAATAATGCTAAATCCAGATCTAATTTTTATAACCACAGAAGGAAATTCGAAGGAATCCTACGAAAAACTACAAAGATTGGGGTTTAAGGTTTTTGTTTCAAATCCAAGAAATTTTGATGGAATTAAAAAGACAGTTGTTGATATTTCCAAAATATTTGCGAAAGAAAAAATTGCACAAAATAAAATTGCAATTTGGGATAAAAGAATTGAAATAATTGAAGCAGAAAGTAGTAACTTCAAATTACAAAAAGGAATGTTTTTAATTAGCTTAAAACCAGTAATGCTTGCAGGCAATAATACTTTTGTTAATGAGTTTCTTAAAATTGTTGGAATTAAAAACATTGCATTTGAATCGCAGGCAAATTATCCAGTTTTTAGTAGGGAAGAAATTTTAAAAAGAAATCCCCAAATAATTATCCACACAATTTTTAACAATAACGCAGATGCTGAAATTTCACAAAACTATCCTGAATGGAAAAAAATTGATGCAATAAAAAATCACAAAATAATTTATGTTGACCCCGATTTGTTTTTTAGACCTGGTCCTCGATATTCAATTGCAGTTGAAAAACTATGGAATAAGTTAAAAGAAATAGCAATTAATTAAACGATAACTAAATAGCAAATTATCAATTTTCATCTCTAACCATTTTTGCCCCTATTATAAATTTTGGATAATTATTAAAGAATATTATGTTTTGTTCGATAGTAAACTTGTAATTAAGGAAAATTACGTAAAAATATTATTCAATAAATATTTCATTACAAGGATGTAGTAGAAATGAAAGTTCATTCAGAAGATCTGACAGGAAATTATTATACAGAAGAAAAGGTCTTAGCAAACCAGATAGCCACTAAGTTGCTAAGCTTTGGGAAGAAGTATATCCAGTCAGATTACAACGAAAACTACGATTACATCCAAAAATTAAAAGAAAACGCCCAATTTAACTCAATCCCCCTTCCACCAGATATTGCAGAGAGGTTCATCTTTTATGAAAATGCCCCAAATTATTTAATATTTGATTCGCCATTAATTTCGTATTTGCACAAAACATTTAAAGTTAATCATACAATGCTTGGTGGAAATAATCCACAATTGCAGCTAAAAGAGTTTTATATAAAATGGCTTAAACAAAAGAAAGGCACTGATACTAAGTATTTTGCAAATTCTATGTTACATTATTTAGAAAAGACTAAGAATAATGGGTTTAATTTATTAATACATGCTATGCTGCTTTCTTATGACGAGGGGCTTTTTGACCCGGCAAAATCAATTGAATTAATTAACAGAGCTTCCGATTTAATTTTTAATAAGCATATTGATAATGAATATTTAAATGAACTAAAATATTTTCTAAAAACAATTGAAGGGTTTTTCTACTTAAAAGGCTCAAATATAGATCAATCCAATAAAATGTTTTATGAGGCTTTGGACTTAAAACACACCGGAATTACAGCAAAATTTCATTTAGCTTTAACCGAAATTGAATTGGAAAATTTACCACTTGGAATTAGTTTAGTTGATGAAATTTATAATACGGATATTGCCCGCTTAAATTTTGCAATACAAAATAATAGTTTTTCTATTTATGAATTTTTCTTAAATCATTCAATTACAAAGTATTTCTTTTTGGAACCAAAATATTTCCCAGTTTTACATTTTTTTGAAGATAAATTAGAGCTATTCAAAAGTCACAATAAAGCTTCTTTTAATGCTGTAAAATCGTCCCTTTTTAATTTGCAAGAAATTAAAGTTGCTAATTACTTTACTGAAAGAATTCAAGCAAATTTGAAATTTATTGAGATTTATGTAAAAAAATATACTGGAAATGAATCTTTGCTGCTATCCGATTCATCGCAAGAGGTTGTTAAAAAATTTGACGAAATAATTGAAATTATTTCTGAGCAAATAAAGCAAAAATATAGCGAAGGTTTAAACGAGCGATTAAAAATATTTGACAATAAAATTGAAGAAATTAAAACAGAAAAAACGCATTTAGAAAATGAATTGGAATCATACCACAGACGCATGAATGAAAAATTGAAAATGCGAATAGTAGATTTTGAATCACAAATGGATGCAACAATTAATGCACTTGAAAATCAAGTAAATAATATTGATGAAAGAAATGATTTAGACCCAACGGTGGTTTTTAAAAATGCCTTTACATATACCTCAATGTTATCGGTTCTTGTTCTGTTACTTGCGGGATTTGCAAGTTATACAAACTCCGAATTTAAAGAAATGGCTAATTTTAGTAATGTTGTTAAAACTGTAATTGTTGAAGGAGCCCAATGGTCGCTAATTACATTTTTGGTCGGAACAATTATTTCAATATTTACAACAATTTCAACCATTTTACATAAATCCTCTTATAAACAAAACATGGTGCGTAAAGTAAAAAATTATATAGATGAAAAAGAAAAAGGAAAAATAGAACTTAGGAAAGAAACTGAATTTACAATAAAACAATTTGAACAAAAGACGAAAAGTCGCATTCAAGTATTTGAAACAGAAATTGCCGACTATCTGGAAAAACGCCAAATTGAAGCAGAACGTTTGCAAAATGAAGCAAATGGAAAAATTCAATTAGAATTGCAAAAACTGCATGGCTTTTATAAATAAACT
>PCUD01000109.1:4110-12551 GCA_002786785.1 Ignavibacteriales bacterium CG18_big_fil_WC_8_21_14_2_50_31_20
TTTGGTACGATTGTGGAATGATACAATCTTTTCATTAAAGGATTGAGAATGGACTTATCTATTTCGCGAGGTGACAAGAAAATAGTTGCTCATTATGTAATGTATACACATGATTTTTTTTTACAAGAATCCATAGAAAGTGTAATTCCATATGTCGATTTAATTTTGATTGCTCAAACAACCAAACCTTGGTATGGAAAAGAAGTTGATTTAACAGAAACAAATATAATTTTGGATAAACTAAAAAATAGATACCAAAATAAATTACTACTTTTTAGGGATGAATTTGAAAACGAACAAATTCAGAGAAATTTTTTAATAGAAAAATCTCAAAATTTGGGACATGACGGAGCTTTTATTGTTGACTGTGATGAAATATTTATAGAAGGCTCTTTTAATAAAATTTGTGAGTTTATAGCCCAAAATTCTCCTAAAGCATTAAGAATACCATATTTAACATTCATAAAAGATGCAAGCTTTGTTGTTGCCCCCCCATACGAAGATGGAATTTTCTACATAGATTTAAAGTCTAATGTTGAATTTAGCTGGGCAAGAAATGTAAATGTTGAAGTAACTTTAATGCCATACAAAAAACCGAAAATTCTACATTTTTCATATGTACGTGAAAATGATGAAGCAATTTTGAACAAGGTTAAATCATTTATGCACATTCATGATACGGATTGGGATTATTGGTACAATAATATTTATTTAAATGTTAACCCAAATATTCAAAATTTTCATCCAGTCTGGCCAGAAAGGTGGAAAAATTTAGAATTATTTAATACAGATAAATTTCCTAGAGGACTTTATCAAAAACTTCTAAAAAACAAAAAGCTATTCTTTAATCAAAAAATTAAAAATAACACTTCAATAAAACTACATCTTGGATGTGGGCCCGTTGTTAAAGAAGAATATATAAATATTGATTTGTTTGATGAGCATGCTGATGTTAAAATGAATATCACCAAGCTACCTTATTTCGAAACAAATTCAGTTGATGAAATATATATGAATGCCGTATTTGAGCATCTATATAGCTTTGAACAAGAAAAAGCCCTTTCTGAATGGTTCAGGATTCTAAAAAAAGGTGGTAAACTAATTATAAACGCAACTCCAGATTTTGACGAAGTCATTAAAGCATATATAAACAAAGCAAAAGGAAATTGGGGAGAAGTATTTAATTTATATGAAGTATTTAGATATACACACGGTGATTATAAAGAAGAAAATAAAATTGGACAAATGCACAAAGACATTTTCACAAAAGAAAAAATGAGAAATTTAGTAGAGAAAGCTGGTTTTGAAATAGAAAAAATTGAAAGTATTTGTTGGGGAAATGAACCAAATCCTGTAAGCCTTGATCTTACAGCTTTAAAAACAGTTATTTCAATAGATTCAAAAATAATTACTAATAAAATTATCGAAGCAGAAACCTTAATTGAAAGCGAAGAATATCCAAAAGCGAAAATAATTTTACAAAACATATTAACAATGGATAATAATTGTATAGATGCGTTAAATGATTTGGCGGTAATTGCATTATTGGAAAATGATATTAATAATGCTGCTAAGTATTTAGATAATGTGCTTTTAATTGATGGAATAAATGAAATTGCATTAGAAAATTTGAAATATCTCACCGAAAATTTCAAAGAAAAACATACACAATTGACAAACGATTCAAAAAAAGAAATAAATAATTACCAGGATATTGTTGATGACTATGGAAAATATCTTTATTTCCAAACTGATAAATATTGTAGCCATGAATTAGACAATGAATTATGGAGCAATGGACAAGCGAGATATATAAAAAATGAATTTATTAGTGAAAGTAAAGATGCACATATTTTGGATATTGCTTGTGGAGATGGGGTAGGATTAAAAGTTTTCAAGGAAATGTTTTTTAAAAATGTTATTGGTGTTGAATTAACGGATGAAAAAATTGGAAGAGCAAAACAGTTTGGTTATAAAGTAATCAAAGCAGATATGCACAATTTATCAGTTTTTGAAAATGAAATATTTGATATAGTTTATTCTTCACACACACTTGAACATGCATATCAGCCAGCATTAGTCGTTAAAGAATTATGCCGTATTCTTAAAAAAGGTGGCAAATTAAAAATTGTTTTGCCATATCCAGATATTTCAAATGTAAATGATGAAGCCCATGGTGGAAAATATGAACTTGGTACAAACAAAGAAGATGATGGAAGCGCTGTAGTTAGTTTTTTTACTAAGTACAATTTAAAATTATTAAGTAAAAAATATGATAGTTATAGAGAACCTGAAATTTGGCTTACATTAATTAAGAACTAAATATCATTAGAAATAAATATTAAAGTGTAAAAACAAGAAATTAGATAAAGTAAAAAATGATTCAAAATAATTCAAATTTGTTGATTAATCCTAGTTCAATGATTCAATTGGAATATACACCTCCTCCATTAGGACTTATATTTTTGGCAGCAATGGATAATAGTACTAAAATTATTGATATGGCTTTGTATCCTGAATTTAAGATTGAGCAATACATTATTGAAAACAAACCTAAAGTTGTTGGCGTTCCCATATATACCGTTGGTAGAAATGAAAGTTTAAAACTTCTAAAAATTGCAAAAAAGCATGGTGCTATTACGGTTGCAGGAGGTCCACATGTACCACTTATGTATACAATGGATTGGAAACCTGAAGAAGAATATCCTTACATAGATCACTTTGTAATTGGTGATGGTGAATATGCATGGGAAGAAATTACTAAAAATGTCGATGATAGAAAAGGAATCATTTGGAAAACAAACAGAAAGGATTTGCCTGATTTAAATAACTTACCGCTACCTGCATATGAAAAAACAGATCATAGAAAATATCCGGCAAGAACTAGTTGTGTAAAAGAATGGCGAGGAATAGATTTAACTATCGAACCACGTTATTCAATTGTCTTTGGACGAGGTTGTTTGGGTAAATGCTCTTTTTGCTCAACCTGGTGGGTAAATGGACCATATAGATGTCATTCCATTAAATGGATGGAAAAACATTTGATGCAATTGTGGGATCTAGGTGCAAGGCATTTAACTTTTCAGGATGACTGTCTTACTGCTGATAAACAAGCGTTTTTAGAACTTTGCAAAGCAATGAAAAAATTCAATTTTGTAGCTTATGGAACATCAAGAGTAGATAGTGTAGATGATGAAATTATGGAAGCAGCACGTGAAGCGGGTTTCTACGAATTCTCATTTGGAATTGAACATGGTTCGCAAGCAATGTTAAATATAATGCATAAAAACTCTGCAATTGAATTGTCATTTAAAGCAAGAGAGTCTTGCAAAAAAGCTGGAATATATTTTACTGCTTTAATGATGGAAGGTTATCCTGGAGAAACTCAAAAAGAAATAATCGAAAACGATACATTTTTAAAAAAATTAAATCCTGATAATATTGGTTCTCTTGGGTTTACAATGATATTACCAGGCACAAGCTTGTATCAGAAATGTAAAAATGCAAACCTTATTGATGATTCATTTTGGTTAAGCGAATCTCCATATTTTAATTATGCCGAGGGAATTAATAATGCAATTATAAAATCAGAATATTTGATTGAACAACAAGAATTTGAAGAAGCAAAAAGTATTCTATTAAATATTTTAAAATGTGATAGAAATAATGTGGATGCTTTAAATGATTTGGGGGTAATTGCATTATTAAAAAATGATATTGAAAATGCAGTTAAGTATCTGGAAAAAGTTCTTTCAGTTGACAGAACAAATGAAATAGCATTAGAAAATTTGCAATATCTCTCTGAAAATTTTAAAGATAAACTTTTATCATTAAAAATTGATAATTCTGACAACCATAATTTACAAGAATCTATTCCTTCAATAGAATTTATAAAAATAGATTCGTTTAATGATTTTGTAGATTACAACAATCGAATGAAAAACGATTATTTAGCACGTAATAAATATGAAAAATCACTTTTACAGGATGAGCAAGAATTTTCGGTAAGAGGAATTTGTATCTCGTGTAAAAAAGAAAAAGATTTTTTAGTAGACTATTTGTACTCCTCTGAAACTGGTGAAGGCCGAATTCCAAATTGGCGAGAGAGGCTTGTTTGCCCTGAATGCCAATTAAATAATAGAATGCGTTTGTCGTTACATTTAATTGAAGAGCTTAAACATGATTTATCAAATTCTAAAGTTTACATTGCTGAACAAACAACGCAAACATATAGAAAATTAAAAAATATTTGCAAAGAATTAGTGGGTAGTGAATATATTGGCAATAGTATTCCTTTTGGTACAACCAATAATCATGGAATAAGGAATGAAGATTTTACAAATTTAACTTTTGCAAATGAAGAATTCGATTTAGTCCTTTCATTTGATGTATTTGAACATATTTATGATTATAAAGCCACTTTTGCCGAAGCATTTAGAATTCTGAAAAAAGGAGGTTCGTTGTTATTTACCGTCCCATTTGACCGAAATTCAGAACAGAATATTACTCGAGCTAATTTAAAGAAAGATGGAAGTATTGAGCATCTTTTAGCTCCAGAATATCATGGTGACCCGATGAAAGCATCAGAAGGTTGCTTGTGTTATTTCCATTTTGGTTGGGAAATGTTAAATGACCTTAAAGAAGTTGGATTTAGTGAAGCTTATTCATTATTTTGTTATTCAAAAGAATATGCGTATTTAGGGGGCGATCAAGTGTTTTTTGTTGCTACGAAAAGTAAAGCAGATGGAAAAGAAGAAATTGAATCATTTCAAGAAAAATTAAATGCGCAAATTAAAAAAGCTGAAGAGTTTATAGGTTTGAATCAATTGCATGAAGCAAAAGAAATTTTAGAGACTATTTTATTAGTCGAACCAAACAATATTGATTCCCTAATTGATTTAGCTATTATTGAAATTATGAAAAATAATTTTGAAGACGCAAAAGAAAGACTTAATATTGTATTAAATGTTGATCCTGGCAATCAAATAGCAACTGAAAACCTTATTTATTTGTATGAACAAATAATTGCAAACCAGAAGTTTAAAAGAAATAATAAATCTAGCTATGATTTGAATGGCTCTAACTTTCATAATAACAAAAAAACAATATCTGTTAATTTGATTATACTTAATGAAATTGACTTTATTCAAAATTGGCTTGAAAATACAGTCCCTTTTGCAGATGAAATTGTTATTATTGATGGAGGATCAACAGATGGAACAATTGAAAAAATTGTTGAATTTAACTCAAAAAAAATAAAAATATATAATTGGAAACAGGAATCTTCCTGGTATTCTGAAGGTTGGAATGAGTCGGCGAGAAGAAATTTAGCTATAATTCAATCAACTGGTGATTACATATTGAAAAAAGATGTTGATGAATTCTTTTTGGAAGAAGATTATATGAAAATGCGAGAATTAATAGAGCAAGATGATGATTGTATTTTTTGTTTTCCAAGGCTAAATTTTTGGGGGAGTATGGAATATATTCGTAAAAATACTGAAGCTGATCCACACTGGTATCCCGATTATCAGGGAAATTTATGGAACGCTAGGATTGGTCTAAAATATTCCAATCAATCATTACATTGTGTTTTAGAGCTTGATGAAGAAAAATATACCAATACAAAATTGTTGAATAATATTCACATTTTTCATTATCATTGGTCTTTGGGTAAAAAAATTAAAATTAATGATTTGAGAAGAGGGGATCTTGTAGCTACGGAAGATATGAATAAGCTACCCAAAGAAAGTGATAATAAACTAGTTGAAAAGAATATTATTAATTGGGGAAAAGAAGGCATTATAATCGCCAAATATGAAGGTTCCCATCCAAAAATAATTGAATAATTTTTAACATATAAAATTATGGAAGTATTTATAAGTTTATGTTTCAATTGTTTAGTCTTTTGTTCAAATATTAAGAGAGTTTAGAATGGAACTACTTGAAGAAATGGAAAAAGAACTTCAAAAATTATTTAATCTTGATGATTACGAAAATGCTGTTAAATTACTTGAAGGTATAATTGATAAGAATCAGAATAATGCAATTTTAACTAATCGTGCAGCCTACAATCTTGGAAGAATAAACTATTATAAGGGAAATTTAGATAGTGCAAAATCAATTTTTAGTTATGCTCTTTCTTTTGTAAATGATGATGTATATTCACTTTTCTATTTAGGGTTAATCTTTGAAAATAAAAATAAAATTGCAGATGCAATTAGGAGCTATTCAAGTTGTTTGGAAACAAATCCAGACTTGGATCAACTACACCATAAAATTCAAAAGTTATCACTAAATCTTACTTCAGAAGATTCTTTTATTGATGAAGTTATTACTAAAACAGAGAAAAAAGTAAAGCTTGTAAAACATAATATGCCTTTAATTTCTATTATAATTTTATGCTATAATAAATTAGAGTTTACTAAAAAGTGTTTAAAATCAGTGTTTTCTAACACATTTTATTCAAATTATGAAGTATTAGTGGTTGATAATGCTTCCGTTGACGACACTTCCGGATATCTTGAAGCCTTCGGAAATAAAATAAAATTTATCCATTCTAATAAAAATCTTGGTTTTGTTGGAGGGAATAATTTAGCAATAAATTATGCTGAAGGTGATTATGTAGTCTTTCTGAATAATGATACTGAAGTAAAACCCAAATGGTTAATAGGTTTGCAAAGCGTATTCACTTATTATCCCAAAGCTGGAGTCGTTGGTAGTATGCTTGTTTTTCCTAATCAAACTTTACAAGAAGCTGGAGGAATAATATTTAGTGATGGAACTGGTTGGAATTACGGCAGAAATGATAAATTGAATGTATCAAAATATAACTTTGTGAGAGAAGTAGATTATTGCTCAGGGGCTTCTTTGATAGTGAGAAAAAGTATATTAACTAAATTGGGAGGATTTGATCCGCTGTATTCTCCTGCCTATTATGAAGATACCGACTTATGTTTTTCGACTAGAAAGCTTGGCTACAAGGTATATTATTCTCCCTTCTCAAAAGTTGTGCATCACGAGGGAATTACATCTGGAACGGACACTTCTACTGGATTTAAAAAATATCAACTTATTAATAAAATTAAATTTGAAGAAAAATGGAAAAAAGAGTTAAGTCAACAAGAGGATAAGAAATCAGCAAATATCTTTACGTCTTCAAATAGAAATAAAGGGAAAAGTATTTTAATTATTGACGATATTCCCCCATTTCCTGATAGAGCATCTGGGGCTCTTAGACACTATCATATTTTAAAGCAAATGATTGATTTGGGTTATAATGTTACATATGCCCATTTAACCGGACGAAATTTTGTGGATGAACATAGTTTAGGCTATTTTGCTGAATTTGAAATGCAAGGGGTAGAATTTGTTTGGTTTAATTATGAAACATGGTGGAATTTCAGGAATTCACCAGAATCAAAATCAATAAAAGAAGATTTGCTAAAGGGGTTAGAAATTGAAAATAGAAAATTTGATTTAATTTATATCGCATTTTGGTTTATTGCTGAGTATTTCATCGATATTATCAGAAACATGTTACCGAACACACCAATACTATTAGATACAGTAGACATCCATTTTTTACGAGAAAAGCGAAAAGCTGAAATTAGCAAATTAAAAATGGATATGGAACAGGCCATTGATACAAAAAAAAGGGAACTAGCTGTTTACCAAAAAGCTGACATGATTGTTACTGTTACAGAACAAGATAAAATAGAAATTAGAAAAGAAAAAGTGAACAAACCAATATTTTTACTCCCAAATGTTCATGATTTCGTGGAAACAACAATATCATTTTCAGAAAGAGAAGGTCTACTATTTGTCGGTAGTTTTAATCACGACCCAAATACAGATGCAGTTTTATATTTTGTCCGTGAAGTATTTCCAATTATTAAAAAGAAAATTCCAACTATAATGTTTTATATTGTTGGAATTAATCCTCCAGAGGAAATTAAAAAGTTAAATTCTAAAAATATAATTGTTACTGGGTGGGTACCTGAAGTAAAACCTTATTTGGAAAAGTGCCGTGTTTCTGTTGTTCCTCTGCGCTATGGTGCAGGTATGAAAGGTAAAGTTGGCGAAACTTTATCCTATGGCGTTCCTATGGTTTCAACATCAATTGGTGCAGAAGGGATGGATATTGAAAATAATGTTCATGCCTTCATTTCAGATAATCCAAAAGATTTTGCTGAACGTACTATTGCACTCTATCAAAATGAGAATATTTGGAACCAGTTTTCAAAAAGGGGAAAAAAGTTAATCGATTCAAATTATTCTTGTTTGAATATTAGAAGAAAAATTAAATACATAATGAAGTTTGACACAAGAGAGAGTCTAAAAACTTATGAAGCTTTGAAAAATTCAAGTTATCCAAAATATTCAATTATACTTGTTACATACAATCAAATAAATTATACATTAGAGTGTATTAAAAGCAT
>PCUD01000109.1:12655-12797 GCA_002786785.1 Ignavibacteriales bacterium CG18_big_fil_WC_8_21_14_2_50_31_20
TGGAAGGCAATTTGATAAAAATGCTAAATATGAATCAATTGAAGATATGCACAAGTATGCAGCAAAAGTTCGAAAAGAAAATAAAGGACAGTTTTTCCAATTTCCACGAGTTGCGTTTCTTTGTACATTAATTAAAAAAGAA
>PCUD01000121.1:0-1317 GCA_002786785.1 Ignavibacteriales bacterium CG18_big_fil_WC_8_21_14_2_50_31_20
TAGACTAAAACCATTTTGGTTATTGTCATTTAAAAATCCGCCTCAGAAGCATAAATGTAATTTTCTTGTTCTTTAGTAATTTTAGCTGGTACAAGAAATTCCTTAACAGCATTAGTATGAATTTTGTAATTAACTTTAGCAAGCATTCTTTGCAAATTCCACTCAAGCGATTTGGTTTTACCTTCTTCCTCTTTGAGGCGTTGAAATTCTTTAATTAGATAATACTTAAACTGTGGCGAAATCCATGAACCAAATTCAAAAGCAATATCTTTGTGAGCAAAAGTACCGCCTCCGTACCTTCCAGTTTTTGAAATTATACCTATTGCATTTGTTTTTTCAATCCATTGTTTTGAAGATAGAACAAATCCATTACTTCCACTTTCATTTTTAATGTTACTGAATTCAGTAACATTAAAATCGGAGTTGTTAAGCCTTTCCCACAATCCCATAAATTCGACCGTATAGCGTGTGCTTAACCAATGCGAAATAACCAAACCTGTAGCCTCAGCATTTTTAAAGCGTGCCATATCCGTAAGTGAAATGAAATCATCTTTTTTTTGTTTTAAAATAGATATCTCAATATTTTCAATTTGTATTTTTTTTGATTTGGGCATGATATTTCTCACTAATATTTTTTTAATGTCCCAATTTGGTAAACTCTTTTCAAACTGAGCAAAAATGCTATAACATTGAGGATGAACTAATGTGAAATTAGCTCACCCTCCATTTTTGAAATTAACTAACTACTGCTATCTATCAATAATTTGTCGGGCGTTTTTGAACCCATTGTAAAACTGCTCATTTACCATTTTAAGAACACTGGCAAGTTTATCAAGCTTACTATAGAGAATATCATCAGCTTGGATAAATAAATCCTTAAAGGTGGAAGTAGTTTGCTTACTTTCGGCATTAGCAGCACCTTTAATGCCCATAGCTTCGGCAAACTCATCAGCATTAGTTTTAATAGCCTCAATATCCGCATCGGCAATTCCATAATCGGCAAGTTCAGCAATTAAATTTTTAGCAGTATTATAAATTGCATAACCTTTTTCGAGCAATTCGTTATCCCTAAGACCTTGTTTCAAATCGCTTTCTGTGTAATCAGTAGCTTGTTTAATTTCGTTATTACCAGAAATAACAGCATAAATATTTAACCCGCTAATAACTTTAAGCAAAAACGAAAGCAACTCATTTCTTTCCTTTTGCTTATCCATTGTTTTACCAGAATTAATCCCCAAATATGCATTAGAAAAGCATTAATGCATATTCGACTAACTCGCTCTAAGCGTTTGTACTATTGTTCACTTAACCTTTTGG
>PCUD01000121.1:1333-9764 GCA_002786785.1 Ignavibacteriales bacterium CG18_big_fil_WC_8_21_14_2_50_31_20
AGCAGCAACAGAATTGTACATGTTCAATTTGTTTGATTGACTGTTAGTCATTGCATCCTCCATTTGTTATTTATAAATTGCCCATCCCTCAGTTGGAACCGACATTATGAGTTTTTTTTGCCATTATTTCTACATATTAGTCGATATATGATTTTTTCTTCCATTATTTAATTTTTCATGCCAAAATATGATTTTTTGCATCATTATTTGAATTGAATAATCCATTATTGAGCATGATATTATCATTATTTAATTTTTTAGCTCATCATGTTCTTTTTTAGTCCATTCTATTAAATAACTTCTCAGTTATTGAAATTACTGATACCATTATTTTATTTTTTTGAACATTATTTTATTATAGTTATTAAAATTATATTCTTTTTTTATACAGCTTCGCCACCTAACTCCCATTAGCAATGTTGTCAACTTATGAAAGTATTTTTATAGTATGTCAGTCCCATCCCGCCTTGTCGGGATTTTAGGGAATCTTAGCCATAAAGTGGATTCCGTGCAAGAACATCACGGAATGACATTAGGTTAAGTTGACAGCCTAACTCCAATTAGGATAAAAAATTAAAATTATTTTCATATTATTTATTCGCATTAATTTGTGTCTGCTAATCCAAAACCAAAGCTATTTTGCGACCCAAATCCACATTCATAACCAATATTTATAAGTTCAATATCGCCGTTGAGAGTAAAAGGTATTTCATTTGCTTTAATATTAACTGTAATTCCATCATTTTTAACTACTTTAATTAGCTTTGTAACATTTTTATTTTTTCGTAATCGTTTATCAATATAATCGGTATCCCAGCTTAGTTTTAGTAAGCCTCCTTCATACTCCCTATTACTCACCAATTTATATTTATTAATTAAATTTTGGTTTAATACTCTATTAATTTCATTTATATCATCATAATATCTAAAATAATGAGGAATAAGTTTTCCATTGGATTCTTTTTTGGTGGAAAGCACTATTGGCGAAAGAAGTGTAAAATAATTTGTGGTTTTAAAAATTGGATTTGGGATAGCTTCAACTTGTTCAATAGCAAATTTAGCTTTAATACTATTATAATTTATTTCTATAATTTGATTTTCAAAAGTTCCAATAAGAAAATTTTTTATAAAGCTATCCACCAGTGGAGAAGAAATAAAAAGGGTTACATTTTCACTTTTAAGATAAAATCTATTATTCCTTATTTCGGGCGGTTTTTGAAAACGAAGTGCAAAGGAAAAAAGCTTATACGATTTGCCCTTTTCACAAAAACCAATTTCGTGAAGAAATTCGGAAAATTCAGTTGAGCCAAATTGCAATAATTTATAGATTGCAGCAGAGAGAGGATAGTTGTAATTGAGTGGTAATTCTTTGCCGACTTGTATTTTAAGATTTAGTTTTAGCCTCATTTCTATGCACTCTATTTATAGTTTTCATCATTTTCCCAATCCATTGATTAATTATATATGTCCATTTCTTTGATTCATATTTTATTGGTTTTCAAATTCTAAACTAAAGTTAAAAATATTTTTACTTAAAAGTTGTCTTTTTTTGGAAAAATGAAATCCGTTAGCTTACCACAATATGCTTGAGCCTCATTCCAAGTACCAATGTTCAGTTGCAATTCCGCAACTGAGCAAGTTGGCATATTATCAATTGCTTTATTGCCTAATATATTTGCCAAAACTGTAAATCCAGGATTGTGTCCAAACATAAAAACAGTTTCATATTTATCATCAATTTTATTTATTACATTAATTAACCCTTGAGTAGTGGCTTCATAAATTGCAGAATTAATTTCTATCTTTTCGGTTGAGTAATTTAGAGTTGATGAAAATATTTTTGCTGTTTTAATAGCCCGTCTTGCACTGCTCGAAATCACCAAACCTGGTATAACATTTTTTGATTTTAAAATATCTGCAATTATAGGGGCATCGTGTTTGCCACGGTCACTTAATGGTCTATCGTGATCTGATAATAAATGGTCTTCCCAGCTTGACTTTGCGTGCCTAATTAAATAAAGTTTTTTCATATTTAAAATTCCAAAATATTTGTATTATAAATAAAAAATAAAGTATTTTTATTTCTAAAATATAGGTAATAATTTAACTTTTCACATTTAATAAATAAAAGGATTATGGAAATATTTGAACAATCTGGAGTAATTCCATTTAGAAAACATAATGGGGCAATTGAAGTTTTAATTATATCAACACGAAACGGTAATTGGACAGTACCAAAGGGAATTATTGAAAATAACCACACACCACAAGAATCGGCACTTAAAGAGTGCGTTGAAGAAGCTGGTGTTTGGGGTATTGTGGACGAACCAAAAGTTGGCACTTTCAAATACAAAAAATGGGGCGGTATTTGCAAGGTTAAAGTTTATAAAATGAAAGCAACAAAAGTTTTATCCAAATGGGAAGAAGATGATTTTAGAGAACGCCTTTGGATACCCTTATCGGAAGTTTCTAAATCAATAAAAAACAAAAAATTGAGTGAAATAATTTTAGCTTCGTTTGAAAAGGAATTAAAGTTGTTGAAAAGGAAAGATATTGATTGATAAAATTAAAGTAATTGTTTTTGACCTTGGTAATGTTTTAATTTACTTTGACTATGGTAGATTAAAATTTAATTTAAACAAAATTGAAACAGGTCTTGGTGATAGATTTATAAAAAAATATTATGAAAACTACCACGTTCATCAACAATATGAAAAATGGGAGTTGAATAACGATGAGTTTCTTAAAATAATGTTGGAATGGTGCGAAAATAAAATTGATGCAGAAGCTTTCAAACATATTTATGCCGATTTATTTACAGAAAACATTGAAACAACTAAGCTGTTGGCTAAATTGAAGGATAATTACCAATTAGTTCTTCTTTCAAATACTAATTTTATTCACCAAAAATATGGTTGGGAGCAATTTAGTTTTCTCAAATATTTTGATAAGTTTATTTTATCGCACGAGGTTGGAGCAATAAAGCCAGAAGACAAAATATATAAAGCTGTTGAAAACTTTACTAATCAGCTTCCAGAATATCACCTATTTATTGACGATATTGAAGAATATGTATATGGTGCTAAAAAGCGTGGATGGAAAGGGATTCAGTTTGTTGCAAACGAAAAACTTTTATCCGATTTAAAGTCTCATAGTATTTTAACTTAATTAGGAAATTTTTTTATGGATAATATATTGAACGCATGGTATTTTGGTACAATTATAGTTCCAATATTAATTATTTTAGCCAAAATTATTGATGTATCACTAGGAACTCTTAGAATAATATTGGTCTCAAAGGGTTCAAAATCTTTAGCACCATTTCTTGGCTTCTTTGAGGTTTTGGTATGGATTATTGCAATTGGACAAGTAATGCAAAATTTGACAAATCCCATTAACTATGTTGCTTATGCGCTTGGCTTTGCTCTTGGAAATTATTTTGGAATATTATTAGAAGGAAAACTAGCATTAGGACAAGTAATAGTAAGAGTTATTTCTAAAAGAGATGCCAGTGAATTAATTGAGGTTTTAAAAACTGCTAAATATGGAATTACAATAGTTGATGCTATTGGTTCAACTGGTCCAGTTCATATGATTTTTACTGTCATCAAAAGATCTCAAGTTGGTAAGGTTGTAAATATTATTAAGGAATATAACCCAAGAGCCTTTTATTCAATAGAAGATATTCGCTATGTATCTGAAACAAATTTTGGTACTATCCTACCAGAAAAAGGTTCTTGGTTTAGAAGGACACAAAACAAAAAGAAATAATTTATTCTTTAATCCAATTATCCCATGTTTTTTCCTCAACTCCAATAGTTATTTTATTCCCATTACGAACAATTGGAGTTTTTACTAATTGAGAGTCATTCAATAATTCCTCATCAATATTAAAAATCATAAATTGCAAACCACGTTTTTTATATTGCTTACTGTCTTTATCAATAATGTCTTCTAATTCAAAAACTCGACATATATTTTCAAGCTCCCCTTTGCTTAAGCCTTTTTCATCCAAATCTTTAAAATGAAAATTGATTCTTCTTTCTTTAAAAAAGCGTTGTGCTTTTTTTGTGCCATTGCATTTTTTAGTGCCAATAATTTGAATGTTCATATAAACTCAATAAATAATTTTAAATCCTTCACCATGAATATTAATAATTTCAATTGAATTATCCTCCTTTAAAAGTCCCCTTAATTTGCTAATATAAACATCCATACTTCTGGAATTAAAGTAACTATCCGATTTCCATATTTTTCGCAAAGCTTCAGATCTAGTAAGAACTTCTCCTTTTCGGCTAATAAATAAAGCCAACAACTGATTCTCTTTTGAAGTTAGTTTATGGAAAGAATTGTTAATTTCAAGAAGTTGTTTTAACACATGAAATTTATACTTGCCAATTGAAATTATTTCGCTAATATTTTGCAATTTATTGCTACGCTTTAATATTGCCGCAATACGTAAGAATAACTCTTCCATACTAAAAGGCTTTGTAATATAATCATCTGCACCAATTTTTAAGCCTTCAATTTTATCAACTAAAAAAGATTTAGCAGTGAGAAATATTAATGGAATTGCTTCATCAATCTTTCGTATTTCACGAGCAAGTGTAAATCCATCTTTCTTTGGCATCATTATATCTAAAATAATTAAATCATATCCATCATTATTAAATGCTTTACCACCATCAATTCCATCAACCGCAAGGTAAACGGAATAATCTTTAATTTCTAGAAATTCCTTTATTAAACTTCCTAAGTTTGGGTCATCTTCAATTAAGAGTATTTTAATTAAATTATTCATTTGGTAAATATATTTTAAAAGTTGTTCCAAATCCAAGTTTGCTAGAAACTTCAATTTTTCCGTTATGCGCTTCAATTATTTTTTTTACATAACTTAGTCCAATGCCATATCCTTTTACATCATGAATATTTCCAGATTGAACACGGAAGAAAGTATCAAATATTTTTTGCTGGTTAGTTTTGCTAATTCCAATTCCTTTATCAGTTATGTTAATTTGCATTCCATTTTCACTAGAAATTATATCAACAATTATTTTTTTAATTCCACTTGAATATTTAAGTGCATTATCAAATAGATTAGTAATAACATTTGCGAAATGAAATTTATCAACACTAACAAAAGAATAATCTTTGGAAACTATATTTATACTAATTTTAACTTCCTTGTTGCGCTCCTCAAATAGAGAAATTGTATCGTTAATAATTTCGATTAAATTAACTTGTTCTTTTTTTAATTTAATATTACTCTTTTCAAAAGCAGCAGAATTTAAAAGGTTTTCAACAAGTGTATTTAATTTCTTATTCTCTTCATTTATTATTTTGGAAAATCGCTGAACAGAATTTTTTTGCTCCAAAAGTTTTGGTTCGTCCAACGCTTCGGAAGCTAGAGCAATTGAAGCAATAGGGGTTTTAAATTCATGTGTTATATTATTTATTAGATCATTTTTTAATTCGGTTACTTTTTTCTGCTCATAAAACATTTTTACAGTTTTAACAAAGACCCAAATTATTACACTTATAAATGTTAAAGAGAGTGCAAACATAATCCAAATGGATTTCAAAATTAATTGGAATCTATTTGGTATTTCAACAACAAGCATAATGGATTTAGAAAAGATATCATTAGGAGATAGTGATGTTTTATATTTCGAATTAATTAGATTAGCTTCATCTGCATTTTTATTTATTGATAAAAATTTATTTTCTCTGTTATCATAAATGCCAAAGTTAAATATAGTTTTAATGCCCTTGTTTTTAAGCTCCTCGCTAATTGCAGAATCAATTACTTCAAGCTCAATATTTTCGCTAAAGTACTTTTCCTTTTCAAAAGAAATCATTTCTTCCAATACTTCTTTAACAAGATTACTTTTATTAAAACTAAAGGTGTCAACTTTTGCATTAGTATCTAACTTGATTGGTTTGGAATCTTTATCAAATTTTACTATTCTTTTAAACACCCTTTCTTTATTCTTTCCCGTCTTTAGGTCATCGGTATCAGTCGATATTTCAATATCCAGATTAATTAGGTCGCCTTCAACTTTTTGCTTAATTGTAGCATTTGAATTACTTCCAAAAAACATGATTTTATTTGAATCACCTTTATTGGAAGTGCTATCAACCCAGATAATTGTATTTGCGCCCTTACCTACCTTTTTAAGAAGAATATTTGCAGTTCTATTTTTTTCTATTGAAAGAACAGCATTAGTAAGAACATTATTGATTGTAGTATCGAATCTTATTTCTTCAGTATTTATTGTTTTTAAGCTCCAAAATATTTGTAATGATATTAAACCTACAACAGCTAATGCCATTACAACTATTAATATTTTAATTTTATTTTTTTTCATTAGTATATTTTCTCAATTTGCGAATGCAATTTAATTATTCCTAAAAGCCAAATCCTATTTTTAACTTTTTTTAACATTATTTAATAAGAGTTTAACAAATTTATACGTCTAAGAATCATATCTTTTGATATAAAATTATTCAATCAATTATAGGAGGTTATATGAAAAAGCTAAATCTAATTTTCGCGTTAGTCTTATTTGGGGCTATTTCGGCATATGCACAAACGGATGAAACAAAAGAGAAATTAGAAAATTTAAAAGGTGATATTACTAAAATTACAATTGAAACTGCAGATGGCAGTACTGTAATTACTGGTGAAGATGCTGTGGTTCTTTTTAAAAAGATGCGTGCTAAACAAAATATTATGATTAAAAATCTTAGGCATGGTGACACCAATAAACACAAAAACATGATTTTTTGGAAGGATAAAAATGATGATGGTAATATTAAAATTGATGTTGATGTTGATATAAATGATTCTGATAGCGGAAAAGTTATTATTATCAAAAAGAATATTGATGGTAAAGAATTAATTGAGGAATATAAAGGCGAAGAAGCTGATAAATTTCTTGAGAATCACTCAATTGGAAATAGCAACATGGAATTTCTTTCAGATGATGGTGACCTTAAAATAATTATGGAAATGGATTCTGATGAGCTTGATTGTGTTTCAAAGGGAGATTCAACTGAGGTTATAAAAAAGATTAAAGTGAGTATTGAAGATGGTGTAAAAAAAGTAACTGTTACTAGCACTGAAAATGGAGACGAAAAAGTAGAAGTATACGAGGGAGAAAAAGCGGATAAATTTTTAGAAAAAGAACATGGTTATAAAATGATATTTCATTCGAAAGATGGCGACGGAAAAGTGATTAAAAAGAAAATCACTATTATAGAAGAAGATGATAAATAGAAATTTTATATAAATATAAATTTAATTAAATGGGGAAAGTAAATTTCCTCATTTAATTCAACTCCATTCAATTATTCCTCTTTCAACTCCAAAATTATTATTCTATTTTTGTTGCAATAAATAATATTAATATAATGATAGAAATAATAAATTTACATAAACGATTTGATGAGAACTACGTTTTACGTGGTGTTGATTTAAAAATAAATCAAGGCGAAACTCTTGCTATTATTGGCCCAAGTGGTTGTGGTAAAAGTGTTTTACTAAAACATATTGTTGGTCTGTTGCAACCAGATGAGGGTTATGTTAGTATTGAAGGCAAAAACATTAATAATCTTACTATAACAGAACTTTACGAAATTCGTAAATTGTTTGGATTTCTTTTTCAAGGTGCAGCTCTTTTTGATTCAATGACTATTGAGGAAAATATTTCTCTTCCACTTATTGAAAATGATTACAACTATTCGCAATCTAAATTGGATAAAATTGTTATTGAAAAGCTTGAGCTTGTTGGGCTGCCTGGAATTCAAAAGAAAAAACCTTCCGAGCTTTCTGGAGGAATGAAAAAGCGTGTTGGACTTGCGAGGGCTTTAGTTACAAATCCAAAATATATTTTATACGATGAGCCAACAACAGGACTTGACCCAATAATGTCCGATTCAATTGACGAGCTAATTGTTCATCTTAATAAACAAATTAATGTTACTTCGGTTGTTGTTACTCACGATATGTTTAGTGTTAAAAATGTTGCTGATAAAGTTTCGATGATGCACGAAGGCAAAATCTATTATTCTGGAACTTATAACGAAATATTAAATAGTAGTGATAACATAATTAAAAGTTTTGTAAAGAGGACTGTCATTTAATGTCAAAATTGAAAGTAAAATATGTGTGCTCAAGTTGTGGCTACGAATCGTTGAAATGGGTTGGTAAATGTCCCGAATGTGACGAATGGAACACTTTTTCGGAAGAATTAGTGGATGTAAAAAAATCATCATCTGTTTTAACATCAATTTTGAATATTGTTAAATTAGATGAAATTGTTGAAACAGAAGAAAAAAGAATTCAAACTAATATTTCTGAATTTGATAGAGTTCTTGGTGGCGGCTTTATGCAAGGCTCTGTTGTTTTAATTGGTGGCGATCCTGGAAT
>PCUD01000147.1:0-8485 GCA_002786785.1 Ignavibacteriales bacterium CG18_big_fil_WC_8_21_14_2_50_31_20
TATATTGATTGTTCTTTTTCTAAAATTGTTTATTTTAATCCTATTGCATTATCCAGGTTTATAGCACACAATAATAATCTGTATTATAGTTTTCTTGCAACAACAATAACATCTTTATACGAAATAGCTTTACCAGAATTATTATCAATTGCTTCCACATAGACAATATACATTCCAATCCGTAACGGATTGCCATTGTCATTCAAACCGTCAAATATAATGGAACCACTTTGAGCTACTGATTTGTTGTTCAAAATTGTTTTTACAAGTCTGCCATGGTCATCAAATAATTTTATTCTAATTTGAGCAGTTGTAAAAGGAAGCGAATAATTTATTATTGTAAAATCTTCAAAGCCATCATTGTCGGGCGAAAAAGGATTTGGGCTAAACGAAATTCCCTTTTCAGTATCTGTGTTTTCAGCAAAAATTGAATTAACTTTCCCTGGAGTTGCACCATCTTTGTTCACAGAAGTACTCCAATTTGTTTGTTCGTTAGAGCCAATATTAAATGAAATACGTTCTAATGATTTATTCTTTGTTACAGCAATGTTTTTGTTATGCAACTTTGGATTATAAAATAATGAATCAATTAAATTGCCCCAATGGTCAATAACAATAATGCTTTCGCCTGCATTAGAAAGCGATAATGAAGCATCCTTTAATATTTTTATGTTTGATTTATTTAAATCACTATACGACAAAAAAATTGAAGAGTCAGATGAAACAACAAAATATTCCATAGATTTTAGGGACAAAAATGTTGAAGATATTTCTAAATAATCAATTTCATTTACCACTAATTTCCAACCACCAATATTTATTGCCTCACCAGTAGTGTTATAAAATTCAATAAATTCAGAGTTGCCAAACTCTGGGTCATACATTATTTCATTTATTATAACTGAATTAGGCTCTGCTTGGATGGTATTTAATATTGAATTATTCAAACCTGGACTTGAGCCAGAAATAGAAAGAGAAGGCAGCCAGTTAGAAATATCGGCGGCACTTTCCTTTAAGGAAAACCTCTCAAATGAACGCCCTTTCTCTATTTGCCAATCTTTATCATATTTTAAGCTGTCGATAATATTATGGTTAAAATCATAAATTATTATACCATCTTCTATGTTTCCTAAGGTTCCAAACTTTGATTCAACTATTGGAATGTTTGATGGAAAGATTTTGGAAGTGTCATTAGTGATTATTAGAAAATCATTTGATTTTATAAATAATGGATTTGTTGAAATTTGGCTTAGTTTTGGTGTTATGTATAAATCGCTTATATACCAATTTGAAATATCAATTGTAGATTCAGTGTTATTATATATTTCAACCCATTCCGTTTCGTCACTATTTGGATTAGCCATAAATTCGTTTATTAAAACAGAATTCCTTTTTGCTCCAGAAAAAAATGTTTTTTGCATTTTATTATTAAGCGTATCTTCATCAATTTGGTAATTAACTTGAGCTTTCACTAATACAGAATCATTTATTACAAAGGAATTGTTTGATATTACCGATATTGAATCACCTGATTGTAAATTGGAAAAATTGGATTCCTCCAAAATTGATTGACTGTTTCCAACTGTAAATTTAATTTTCACCGAAAAGTTATCCGCTTTACTTAATCCAATATTTTTGATTGAATATTTTATTAACACGTTTTCGTCACGGATTGGGAATTCTGGTACTAAATTCAAATCGGAGATTTGTAAATCAAAATTAAAAGGGGTTGCTGTGTTTTTTCTTCCTGGCGTGCTTAGTTCAATGTCTGTGGAGGATTTCCAATTTGTAGAATCATTTGAGTTTTTTGTTGATATAATTCGTTCTAATGATTTTCCAGCAGTTCCACCCCACAACGACCTATATTTAATTGAATCAATCACTTCACCAAAGGAATCTTTTAAAACTATTCCATCTATATCATTATTCAAGTTTGCAAAATTTGTAAACAGCAAAGTGGATTGAATTGAGGTGTGGTAATCCAAAATTATTGAATCCTTTGAAACAACAAAATATTCATTTGGGGAAATAAAATGGTTGTATTCAATTGTGGTGGACTTAGGAGTTGTTAAAACATCTGAAATTGAAAAATTATGAATATTGATAGTATCACTGCTGGCATTTAAAAATTCAATCCATTCAGGCTCACCGTTAATTGGAGAGTACATTATTTCATTTACAATTATTGAACTGAAATTAAATCCAGGTGAAATAGAAGTGTTAATAAAATTGTTTAAAACATTTTCATCATTTTCAGCAATTGCTTTAACTATATAATTGTGAGTTTGTTTTATGTCCAGTATTTGAGAGGAGAACTTATAAAAAACTGAATCATTTGCTCTGAGAAAAATAGATGGGCTACTTTCGACAACTATAATATTTGTCGAATCTCCATAAATATCTTCAAGCCACACAAGTTTAAATTCCAAACTTTCTTTGCCAGTATTTTTGACAAGAATTTCTAATGAAACGTTATCACCATATTTGGGCTTTGTTGGATTAAAAAATATGTTAATTAAGGAAACATCATAATTCTTGATGCTTATTGAGTTAATCATATTTGGAGTTCCACCATATATTAAATTTGCAGAAGACCAGTTTGAGGAATCAGTTGAAGATCTATCATCAGAATATCGTTCTAATGATTTTCCACTTAATCCTCCCCAAGCACTATAATAATGAAGCGAATCAATTATTCGGTTTAAGGAATCGAGGAGAACTATTCTGTCACCGCTATTGTTTAAATTAGGCAAATTAGAAATAACAAAAGATTTAACATTAGGATAAACGTCAATAAAACTGCTATCATCAGCAAATATAAAATATTCATTTGGAGCTAAAAATATTTCGTCACCACAAATGGTTATTGTGTCAGATAAATCCGCTATCTTATAATTTTTAAGAGTAATAGTTTTTTCACTTCTATTAAAAATTTCAATCCACTCAGGTTCTGGTAATATTGGAGAATGCATAATTTCATTAATTACAATGTCATTTCTAATTTCATTTATTTGGTTTCCATAAAAGGAAATATTTGATGAATTGTTTTCAATATTATTATCAATATCTAAATCAATATTTACTATGTAGTTGTTTTTCCCAGGATTGAAATCATTTAAGATTTCCTTATAAATTATACTATCTCCACTGACAATAAATTCTCCAGCAATATTTGTTAGTTTTTCGTGTGACTGTGCAATTGAATCAAGATTAATGTCATGATAAATGTCAATTGAAAAATTGCTAATTGAGGAAAGCCCAACGTTTTTAACTAAAAATGATAAAGAAACTATTTCACCAACTATTGGATTTAAAGGAGTAATATTCAAAAGGGATATTGCTAAATCGTTTTCCCGTTGTGTAACTGAATTTAGTGTTCCTGGTGTAGCAAAATATTTACTTATTGAACTTTCCCAATTATTAAAGTCGTTGCTATTTTGCTGTGCTGCAATTCTTTCCAAAGACTTACCATTATTTCCACCCCAAGTTGACTTATAGGCAACACTATCAATTATTGAAGTTTGTGGATTTAATAATTGTATGTCATCATCAGTATTATTTAATGAGGGCAAATTAATCACTTTTATTTTTGAAGGAATTACGTAAAATTCCGTAATCAGACTATCGTCAGTTATTACTAAATATTCCAAAGGCTCAATGTAAAAAGAGCTATCCGAAATTATAGTTGCTGAAGTTCTATCAGCAATTCTCCAATTTATCAAATCGATGCCCTTGTCGGTTCCATTAAAAAGTTCAATCCATTCTGGCTCATCACCAATTGGTTTATACATAATTTCATTTATTACAATATCATTATATTCATTGGGTTTGGGAAGAATATTTATTTCCGTTGAAAAATAATTGTCACTTATGTTTTCATCAACGATAAATTCAATTTCTGCAAACACATTAAACATTCCAGTAGTTGTAGCAAAAATACTGGATTCAAATTCCAAGGAATCGTTGCTTAAAATAATCGGTTCAATATTATTAATAATAAATTCGTCACTTTGAGCGAGGGAATCTCTATTAAAATCCAAATACAGTTTTACTAAAAAACTAGATGCATCATTTAATCCATTATTTTTAACTCCGAGCAAAAATTCAACCTCATTGTTTTCGTAAATGTTTTTTGGAAGAATGGTTAAATGTGAAATGCTTAAATCGTAATTTTTAGAGGAAACAGAATTCTTAAAACCAGGTGTTCCATTTCGCTGATTTGAATTACTCCAATTATCCAAACTATTGTTTCCGTTAGCCAGAATCTTTTCATCGGAATATCCTGCAGAGTTATTTGCGGAATAAGTATAAGTATCAATTGTGTCACCAATTTCATTTAATAAATAAATTGAACGGTCTGATGTGTTAGCCATTCCACTGCTTCCAAATTTACCATTATCAATTTGCAAAATTAAAGTTGAGTCGGTAACTAAATTCATATAAAGTCCATTTACAAAATCGTAATCGTTTTCAAATATTGCAGCATAATTGTTTGGTGGCAAAATAGTACCATTATTAAATTCTACAATTTTATCGGCTGTTGAAGTTGCATAAACTATTTGATAATTGGAAAGATTTACAGATGAATCAGTAGATAAATTGAATAATTCAATAAACTCACCATTTGTTTCTATTGGATAAAACATCACTTCTGAAAATGATAAGTAGTTAGTTTGAGCTGAAACATAAAAATTAATAAATAGGAAAATGAGAAAAATCCCTTTCTTCATTTGATAAACTCCATGATTATTTTGTGCCTATCAAAATTTAATAAATAATTAAACTAATAATTAGATAAAATTTTCTTATTAAAGCTAAAATAAATATTTACTTCGCGTCAATATGGAAATACCATTTTTCCTTTTGGTGTAATAAATAAGTAAATTGTTGAATTAAAATGATTTAATTAAAGTAAATGGAAAAGAAAAAAGTATTTATACTCGGTTCAACTGGTTCAATTGGTGTAAGCACCCTTGATGTAATTCGATTACACAAAGATTCATTTGAAGTTGAGGGACTAACTGCAAATAGAAATATTGAATTATTATTCAAGCAAATTCGAGAATTTAATCCTAAATACGTTGTTGTTAAAGATGAAAATTTAGCAAATAGTTTTAAAGATAATTTGCCTAATGGAACAATATTTTTAAGTGGTGAAAATGGTTTAATAAAAGCTACTCGTGAAGCAGAATATGATATTCTTCTTTCTGCCTTGGTTGGTTTTGCAGGGTTACAGCCAACAATTGAAGGTATAAAAAAAGGCAAACGAATTGCTCTTGCAAATAAAGAAACTCTTGTTGTTGCTGGTGAAATTATTACACAGTTAGTAAAGCAATATAATGCCGAATTAATTCCAGTTGATTCTGAACACAGTGCAATATTCCAATGTTTGACTGGAGAAAAAAACAATGAAATTGAAAAATTAATTTTAACTGCTTCGGGAGGACCATTTTTTTCAAAATCTAAAGAAGAATTAAAACACGTTACAATTGCACAAGCTCTTAAACATCCAAATTGGGAAATGGGAAATAAAGTTACAATTGATTCTGCAACGATGATGAATAAAGGGCTTGAAATGATTGAAGCTCATTGGCTATTTAATTTACCAGCAAGTAAAATTGAGGTTATAATTCACCCGCAATCAATTGTCCATTCAATGATTGAATTTATAGATGGCTCAATTAAAGCCCAGCTAAGTAAACCCGATATGCGGCTGCCAATTCAGTATGCGCTAACTTATCCAAATAGAATGCCTAATAGTTTCACTAACACAAAGCTAACAGAAATTGAATCATTAACATTTCACAAACCTGATTTTGCAAAATTTGAATGTCTTCAATTAGCATTTGATGTTTTGGAAACTGGCGGAACTGCTCCAGCAATTCTTAATGCCGCTAACGAAATTGCAGTGGATATGTTTTTAAAAGGAAAAGTATCATTTGTTGAAATTCCTGAAATGATAAAAAACGCATTAAATCACGTTGAAAATAAATCAAAACCCGATTTAGAAACTATTATTGAATACGATAGTTTAACACGAAAATATTTTAAAGTTTAAAAAGGAAACAGAATAAATGAATTATATCATATATTTTATAATTACAATCAGCATTTTAGTGTTTGTCCATGAATTAGGACATTTTCTTGCCGCAAGAATTTGCAAAATGAGAACCGATGTATTTGCAATTGGTTTTGGTAAAAGATTATTTGGCTGGAATAAAATATACGGATTTACTCTTGGAAATCTTCCAGAAAAATTAGATTTACAAGGTCACACAGATTATCGAATTTCAATGCTTCCACTAGGTGGTTATGTGAAAATAGCTGGTATGGTTGACGAAAGTTTTGATACCGATTTTGCTAACAAAAAACCAGAACCTCATGAATTTAGAGCCAAACCAACTTACCAAAAACTATTTGTAATTTCGGCTGGTGTTATAATGAATCTTGTTCTCACCATTTCAATATTTTCTGGTATTAATTATTTTCAGGGAAAACAAGTAATTAAAACTACAACTGTTGGAATTGTTGAAGAAAAAACGTTAGCATTTGATGCTGGTTTTAGAACTAACGATAAAATAATTTCAGTTAATAATAATGAAATTTTGGATTGGCAAAAGATTTTTACATCACTTTTTATTGACGAAAGCAATGATGCTAAAAATGTGACAGTTTTAAGAGCCAACAAGGATACAACTTTTGTAATTCCACAAGAAGTTCTGGGAAAAGCTTCGCAGGAATCTTATTTCCTCCCCATTGGAAATGTTAAACCATATATATCCACAATTATTGAAGATTCACCAGCAAATGATGCAGGCATAAAACCAGGAGATATTTTCCTTTCAATTAACAACAATGAACTTGCTGGAAGTGCTGAAGTTATAAAAATTATTTCAGCAAATGCTAATACTGAATTGCCCTTAACAATTTTGCGTGGAAAAGACACAATAAAAACAGCAGTTACTCCAGGGCTTGATGGCAAAATTGGAATATCTATTAAAGACAATTATATAGGGCCAATTGAGCATGAGCAATATTCTTTTCTTGTGTCTATTGGTTTTGGCTTAAGTGATGTGGTTCAATATGTTGTTGTTACTTATGATTATATGGGCAGAGTAATATTTGGCAATCTCGAAATGAGTCAAGCATTTGGTGGGCCAGTAAAAATTGCACAAATTGCAGCAGAAACAGCCGATCTTGGAATAGTTCCATTTTTAAGACTATTGGCAATACTTAGTTTAAGTTTAGCAATTATGAATATACTTCCATTTCCAGTTTTGGATGGAGGTCATTTTGTAATAATATTGCTTGAAGGAATTTTTAGACGTGAAATTCCAATTAAAATAAAAATTGCAATTCAAAATGCTGGATTTGTAATAATATTGCTTTTAACAGCATTTATCCTTTATAATGACATTATCAATCTGTAAATTAGCTAATTGCTTAGCTTTGTAACAATACCAACTACATTGCAATTTCAAATAAAGTTATAATTCAAATGGTGGTTTAGCAGCGTCTAAACCCCATTCTTTATAAAATTGTGTTAAGTAATTTTCCATAAACAAATGCCTTTTTTCGGCAATAGTTTTACCAGTTTCAGTATTCATTTTGTCTTTTAGTAACAGTAATTTTTCGTAAAAGTGATTTATTGTTGGTGCAGAACTGTTTTTATATTCTTCTTTTGTCATATTCAAATTTGGTGGAATAGTAGGGTTAAATATTTCTCTATTTTTAAATCCTCCATAATTAAAAGCTCTAGCAATTCCAATAGCACCAATAGCATCTAATCTATCTGCATCCTGAATTACGTCAAGTTCTGCTGAATTGAATTTCTGTTTTTCTTTTCCACCTTTGAATGAAATATTTTCTATTATTTTTATAATATGGCATATTTTTTTAGCATTTAAGTTTTGCTCTTCCAAAAACTCTTTTGCAATTTTTGGACCAATAAATTCATCACCATTGTTAAATTTTGAATCGGCAATATCGTGCAATAAAGCACCTAATTCAACAACAAGCGAATCAACTTTTTCGTTAGATGCTATCTGTTTTGCATTTTCCCAAACGCGATAAATATGCCACCAATCGTGCCCACCTTCGGCGTTCTTAAGAGTGCTTTTTACAAAAATTACTGTATCGTTAATTAGTTTATCATTATTCATAAGAAGTCCAATTTTAATAAATTATGCAAATGTTATTATTTTATCGAAAATAATTTAGGAATTTTCATAACACAATGAAAATATTATTGAAAAGTGGGTTACTTAAAGAGGTAAAAAAAAGAAATTACAAGAATTATTCCTAAGATGCAAATATATTATAAATAATATCAACGGAATTTTCTATTTATGAGTATATTTATAATTGATTTTAAATTTAATGAGAATATTATGAAAAGTTTTGAAGAGATAGGAATTGAGAAAAACATTCTTACTGCTATTGAAGAACTGGGTTTCGAAAGTCCTATGCCCGTTCAAGAAAAAGT
>PCUD01000147.1:8500-13494 GCA_002786785.1 Ignavibacteriales bacterium CG18_big_fil_WC_8_21_14_2_50_31_20
ATTGTTGCTTTAGCCCAGACAGGCACTGGAAAAACAGCCGCATTTGGTTTACCCATTGTTCAAAAGGTTAATACCTCAAGTAATAAAACACAGTATTTGATTATAAGTCCTACTCGCGAACTTTGTGTTCAAATTGCCGATGACTTAAAATCGTATGCAAAATATAAAGATAAAATTAAAATAGTTGCAGTTTTTGGCGGAGCAAGCATTGAGCATCAAATTAAAGCACTAAAAAAAGGTGCCCATATTATTTCGGCTACTCCTGGTAGGTTGCTCGATTTATTAAACAGACGAGTTGTGGATATTAGAGATATTCAAACGGTTGTGTTAGATGAAGCAGATGAAATGCTAAATATGGGTTTCCGCGAAGATTTGGAAGCAATTTTAAGCGATACTCCAGCCGAAAAACAAACTCTATTGTTTTCAGCAACAATGCCAACTGAAGTAAAAAAGATTGCAGATAAATTTATGCACAACACAATTGAATTTACAGTTGGAAAGAAAAATTCAGGTGCTGATACCGTTTCACATATTTGTTACACGGTTCAGGCCCGAGATAGATATTTGGCTTTAAAAAGAATTGTTGATTTTCATCCAGATATTTATGGAATTGTCTTTTGTCGTACCAGAATTGAAACCCAAGAAGTTGCTTCTAAATTAATGGACGATGGATACAATGCCGATGCAATTCACGGTGATCTTTCACAAGCCCAACGTGATATTGTTATGGGTAAATTTAGAACTAAGCATATTAGTCTTTTGGTTGCAACAGATGTTGCTGCTCGTGGACTTGATGTTAACGATTTAACTCACGTTATTAATTATAATCTTCCAGATGAACTTGACGTTTATACTCACCGAAGTGGTAGAACTGGTAGAGCCGGAAAAGTTGGAATTTCTATTATTATTTCTAACTTAAAAGAAAAAGGTAAAATTCATATTATCGAACGTCAAATTGGAAAGAAGATAGAACATAAACCAGTTCCACTTGGCCGAGAAATTTGTAAAGTGCAACTATTTCATGTTATTGATAGAATGGAAAAAGTTGATGTAGATTCAAATGAAATTGATCAATTTCTTCCAGAATTAAATAAAAAATTGGAATGGCTTGATAGAGATGAATTAATTAAAAAGTTTGTTTCAGTGGAATTTAATAGATTTGCCGATTATTATAAAAACACTCCCGACCTAAATAAACCTGCTGATGACAGAAAATCAAGAAGTGAAACAGGTTCTCGTAATAGAGGTTCCAAGGAAGGGTTTACTCGCTTTTTTATAAATCTTGGCTCTATGGATAACATTAGACCAGTAGATTTAATTGGAATGGTTAACGATTTATCAGGTGTTCGCGACATAGAAATTGGTGAAATTGATATTAAAAAATCATTCTCATTTTTTGAAATTGACAGTGAGTATAAAGACCAATTATTAGATACTTTTAATAAGGCGGAGTACAAGGGTAGAAAAATTAATCTTGAGGTTTCTGATAGAGCTGCAAATTCATCATCTGGTGGAAGGAAACGCTCTGGTGGTGGAAACTTTAATAAGGGAAGTAAATCTTATAGCAGAAGTGAAAAGCCATCAGGAAGAAGAGAAAAATCGTTTGGTAAAAGCGATAAACCATCTGATCGTGGCGGTAAGTCATATAGTAAAAGCGAAAAATCTTCTGGTGGAAGTGAAAGAACATTTGGTAGAAGTGATAAACCATCCGATAGAAGTGGTAGAAAAACTGACAGAAAATTTGGCGGAAGTTCAAATAAAAGAAGAAGTTAATAGTACAAAGTATCTAATTATTTATTAACTTAGCTAACGCAATGTTGATAATTTTAATCAAATACTTAGTTTGGAAGTGATAATGGAAAATAAATCAAATCATACTTTTCATATACCTGTAATGGGATTGAGTTACACAATTGATTCGCCAATAAAGGTTGCACATCTTGGCATTTCGTCGGTTATGTCTATTGTTGAACATAACATGATTGAAAAATTGCGAGAACATTATTCAAAATTGTTTGATAAACCTTTTGAGCCAATAAATTCAAAAATTGAAGATTTTAGAGCAAAAAGAATTACATCATACTTAAACTTGGTTGATGAAATTGTTAAAGAAAAAGTAAATAAACTAAGAAATTCGTTTGAAGAAAAAAGAGAAGAACTTGAAAAATATTTTGAGCTGCTTCCTTCACTTTCTAATTTACGCCATCGATTTGATGAAATGGTTGCTAACAACTCAAGTATTCAAGATATTCAAAAATGGATTAGTGAAAATTTGCACGTTGGCGATATTGATGTAAACATTATGACAAAGCTAGATGGTCCAAATTATATTGGAAACGAGCAACTTCCTGTTGAACAAAACAATGCTCACGCAGCTCTTCGTGGATTTGCTAACAGTACACTGCAATCATCACTTGTTCTTTCTGCGGGAATGAATCCAAGACTTTTTTCATATATGGAAAATTTTGATGATTTTTACCCTGATAACGAAGGCAAACTTAAAAAGAAAATTATTATCAAAGTTAGCGATTACCGATCTGCTTTAATTCAAGGAAAGTTTTTTGCTAAAAAAGGTCTTTGGGTTTCGGAATATCGTGTTGAATCTGGGTTAAATTGTGGTGGACATGCTTTTGCAACGGATGGCTATTTGCTTGGACCAATTTTAGAGGAATTCAAAAAAAATCGTGAAGATCTACTTACTACAACTTATGAAATTTTCAAAGATGCACTATCTAAAAAGGGAAAAGTAATTCCTCAAGAAATTCCTCATACAAAATTAACTGCTCAAGGCGGTGTTGGTACTGCGGATGAACATCAATTCTTGTTGGATAAATTTAATCTTGATTCTGTTGGTTGGGGAACACCTTTCCTTCTTGTTCCAGAAGCAACAAGCGTTGATGAATATACAATGCAAATTTTAAGCGATGCAAAAGAAGAAGATTTATATCTATCCAATGCGTCACCTCTTGGAGTTCCGTTTAATAATGTTCGTGGAAGTTCAAAAGATGTTGAACGTAAAAATTTAGCAAATGCTGGAAAGCCAGGTAGTTCGTGCCCCAAAAGATTTTTAGCTTTTAACGCAGATTACTCTGAAAAACCAATTTGCACTGCATCTACAAAGTACATAAATATTAAGATTGAAGAGTTAAAATTACAAAACTTGAACACCGATGAGTTTGATCAAAAATATGAAAAAATTACAGAAAAAGAATGCCTTTGCAATGGACTTGCAAATTCTGTTCTTTTAGCAAATAATATTGAAACAAAAATGGAAGGCGAAGCAGTTTCAATTTGTCCTGGTCCTAACATGGCCTATTATTCTGGTAGATTTTCACTTAAAGAAATGGCTGATCATATTTATGGAAGACTGAATTTGCTTAACACCAATAATCGTCCAAATATGTTTATTAAAGAGCTTAACATGTATATCGATTATTTAAATAGCAAAATTGAAGAAACTACTTTGCCATTTTCTGAAAAGCAAATTAAGTATTTTGAAACATTTAAGACTAATTTGAATGATGGAATTGAATATTACAAAAAAATGTTCGCTGAAAACAGAGAAGTACTTAAAGAATCATATGATAAAATAATTTTGGATTTACACAAATTAGAATCTAGACTTCAACAGTTTTTGTTTGAAATTGAAACTGCATAAAACAACAAAATTACATTTGTAGATGCTTAAATTATAATTTTATGTTTGGCTTTAAGGGGAATGACTGGTTGCATATAGCTAATTTTATTTTGTTATTTACAACCTACATAATCCAAAGTATCTAGTGTATCTATACTGAAAGCAAAACATTTATAATGACCAAAATTTGGTTCGCCTAATCCATAAGTTATTTGAAATATCCAAACTTCTTCACCTTCATATTTTGCTCTCTCTGCGTATGTTGGCAATAAATATTCATCAGAAAGTTTACACCCAGTAATTGCCAAAATGTTATTAAAGGAATTTGCATCCTCTCCCAATTTTGTTACTTCACCTGTTATATATTCAATTAATTTATTTCTCTTATCTTCTGAAAAATTATTTGAATAATATTTACTTATATTATTTAGAGATGTAGTGTCTGGGAAAGATATTCTAAAACTTTCTTGGTCATAATTTTCTGAAGATTTTTTTATAACTGGCTTTGCTCTAATATCATCTTGTGGTTCAGTAGAGTTTTCATTACAAGCAATAACAAATAAAAATAGAATAAAAAAGCAGCTTGATATTATGTTGTTTTTCATTTTTATTCTCCCACAAAAAGCTTGAAAACTGCGAAAATATTTGCTAATTCCGTTTTAAAAATGACCACTTTTTCGTCAAAAACTGACCAGACAATTTAGTCATATTTATTCATAGATTTCAATCTAAAACTTTTACCGTTAATAAAAAATGGGTAACTGTGATGAAATAATCTATCAATAATAGCAAAAGTTACAACATCTTTATTAAAGATTTACCCCAATCTTCAAAATGTTTTTAAGTGTAATGCAGAAGTCGTTTTGTAAATCCGGACTACATAACAAACTGTTTATAACCATCACAAAAAATTCAACCAGACATCAACATTCAAAAACACTAAACAAATAACCGTTTGAATATTTATTCGTTAAATTGATATTGTGTGTTTTGTGAAGGATTTATCATTCATAAGTGACATATTATGAAGCTGAAAAAATGTTTCGACGAATGGTGTTTTATGTAATGGAAACTAATTATGATAACCACAAAAAATTTTCTTTCGACTTAAACAAAATGGCAAATTTGAGCTAGCACTTTAACCCCAAATATGCATTAGAAAAGCATTAATGCATATTCGACTAAATACCATTGTTCACTTAACCTTTTGGGTACAAACGCTAAGACCGAGAAGTTATGTTTAAAAAGTGAAATTACGTATAGTAGCAAGTCGGGGCAAGTTCGCTTCTATATTGATTGTTCTTTTTCTAAAATTGTTTATTTTAATCCTATTGCATTATCCAGGTTTAATGTATTA
>PCUD01000050.1:0-8429 GCA_002786785.1 Ignavibacteriales bacterium CG18_big_fil_WC_8_21_14_2_50_31_20
AGAAAAAGTATCTCTTTTAGAATTGAGCAAAGAATTAAAAGCAGAAGCAGTAAAAGTCAACGCTTCTCCAGTGTTAAAAGCAGTATCAGCAAAAATGGATAGTTTTATAACCAAAACAGCAGAAGTAAACACAATTGTAAAAGCTGACAAATTGCCACTCCAAGAAATTGTAAAGGAATTGAAACTAACACCAAATGAAAGCAAGTTAATTGACGAATTGGGTGTACAAAAAATTGATTTGAGTGAATTGAAAAAATCGATTAAAACTGAATTGGCAAATCAGCCAAACAACAAGGAATTAAAATCCCTTTTGAGTAAAGTTGAATGCATCGATTTAACTAGCAAAACTTCTGTATCGAGTAAGCAAGAAATAAACACAAATACTGACTTAGCTTTTAGCAAGAATGAAAACATAAAATCCAAAATGGTTGATAAAGTTAAAACTGGATTAAAAAACATTTTCAATTCTTCTGATTCTGAAAAGAAAGAAATTCAAAGTGCAAAATCAAATTTTGTGATTACTCTTAAAAGCGAAAAAAGTCCTGAAAGCTTAAATATAGATAAACTTACAAAAGCTGAAAGCAAATCACCAGAATTATTAAAGAAATCAATTTACTCAAGCAAAGAAAGTATTGAGCTTACAAAGGTAAAGATAATTCCAATAAATGAAGATGTTGCAAAGAAACTTGAACAAAAGTCTGTTGATAACGACTTTAGGAAAGCAAGCTATAAAAATATAACTGGTGAATTTAAATCTAATAATGCAGGAGATCATTCAAAAAGCAATTATTCCGAAAGCAAAAATTTTACTAATAGTCAATCAAATTTGAATGATGCTAAAATCAATAATCTTGAAACCAATAAATCAGATTCAATAGACAAAACTTTTGATAAGCAAGTTTTCAATAGTTCACAAGAGATTAACAATAAAGCAGAAGTATCAAAAAGTAAATTAGCCGGTGAAACAAAAAGTAATGACATTAAGGTTAATGAAACATTGATGCCAAAAACAGCTTTTGTTGAGCATCAGATTAGGAATAGTGATTTAAGAGTGATGCCAAAAACGGTCGTTCAAAAATTGGATTTGAAAAATATTAAGGAAGAAATTTCAAATTTAATTCAAAAAGGCGAAAAAAAGTCTGTTGAGTTTCAACTTAATCCAGAAAATCTAGGGAAGATGAACATAAAGTTGGAAGTAATAAACAAAATGGTTTCTGCTTCAATTAAAGTTGATAATGAAACAACTCAACAAGCTGTTCAAAATAGTTTGGAAGGACTTAAAACCAGCTTGAACCAACAAGGTGTTCAGCTTAGTTCTCTTAATGTTTCACTTGCGGATTCGGAAGAAAAAAATAGCAGGTATTTTAAGCAGAAAAAGAAAAATAATAACACAATGAATTTAAAAGTTAATGGATTTGATGACAAATTTGCTCACAAAAATTTAGGCTATAATAATTACGATTTTATAGCGTAGGAGAATAAAATGATTGGTGGAATTGATAGTCAGTTTAATACATATACACCTGCTGCAAAAGGTGGAGACACAATGGATAAGGATGCATTCTTATCATTGATGATTGCTCAATTACAAAACCAAGATCCAATGAATCCAATGGATGGGACTGAATATGCAGCACAACTTGCTCAATTTACTTCCTTGGAGCAGCTTACAAATTTGAACACTTCAATGAATAAAAGTATAGATGCCAATTATTATTTAACTCAATCAATAAATAATACATTAACTGCAACTTTAATTGGAAATGATGTAAAGCTAGCATCACCTTCGTTGCAAAATGTTGGTCAAGATAGCGTTTCTATTGGGTATAAACTTCCTTCAGATTCTTCTAATGTAAAAATTAGTATTTATAATGAAAGCGGTGCTCTAATTAGAACTATTGAACAAGAAAATATTTCTGGTGGAGACCATAAACTTTCTTGGGATTTTTCCGATAATAATGGTACAAAAGTTCCTAAAGGTAAATATACCTTTAAGGTTACAGCAACGGATAATAAAGGTGATGATTTGGTAGTAAGCACATACGGAGTTGGTACAATTGATGCAGTTAGGTTCTCTGAAAATGGAACTACACTTGTTGTTGATGGAGTTGAATACAATTTGTCTGATATAATGGAAATATTAAATAACAGTTCGGAAGGAGACGGATAATGGCAATGATTAATGGAATGAGTGTTCCCTTTATTCCCATAGTTAAGGAGAGTGGGTTTCAACAGGCGAGCAATCAAGGAGTAAAATCTCACTTTGATGAAATATTCTCAAGAGAAATTTCAAAAGTTAAACTTTCAAAACACGCACAACAGCGTTTAGAATCTCGCGATATAGTTTTATCCGAAAATGAAATGGATAAAATAAATACTGCGGTTCAAAAAGCTGAAGCAAAAGGTTCAAAAGATTCACTAGTGATGATGAATAACACAGCGTTTCTTGTTAACATTCCAAACAAGACTGTAATTACGGCGATGAGCTTGTTAAATGCTAATGAAAATGTTTTTACAAATATTGATAGCGTAGTATTCGCACAATAAACTTAATTAACTAATAAATAACACGAGCGGGACCTTTTAAGGACGCTCTTGATTTGGCTGACCGACTGATGCTGAATCGACAAACTTAAAACAAAACCTTAGGAGGTTATAATGGCACTTCTTAACTCACTATTCTCCGGTGTTTCCGGATTGAGAAATCATCAAGCAATGATGGACGTAATTGGTAACAATATTGCCAACGTTAATACTATTGGTTATAAAGGTTCACGAATTACTTTTAGTGATACATTCAATCAAATGATTAAAGCTGGTACAAATCCAACTGATGGTGCTGGTGGTACTAACAGTATGCAAGTTGGTCTTGGAATGAAAGTAAACTCTATTGATAGAAACTGGAACCAAGGCACATTTGAAAGAACTGGAATTACAACTGATTTAGCACTTCAAGGACCTGGATTATTCATCCTAAATAATAATGGCACACAACAATATTCACGAGCAGGGGCATTCATTTTTGATGCTAATGGCACGCTTGTTAATCCACAAAATGGTGCAGTTGTTCAAGGCAAAGTTGCAAACGGTTTAGGTGAAATTCCTGCTGGAAACTCTGTTCAAGATATTGTTATTGATAAAAACCTTAGATTACCCGCAATTGCTACACAAAATATTTCTTGGGGTGGAAACTTGGAAAGTAGTTCACCAACCTTGAGAACTGATATAGTTGAAATGAGCGGAAGTTATAAATCTGATGACATTGCAAACGCGGCTGGAACAGATCAGCAAACTTACGTTATTTATGGTGGTGATGGAACTGAGTACCAACTTGTTCTTGATTATGAAAATACTGCTTACGATGGTACTACTACACCTCCCACAAATGCAGCTTATACAGTAAATTATGAAATCTTAGATAAAGCTGGAAATCCGCTAAGCACACCTCTTACTGGAACTCAAGCCTTATCGTTTGATTCAATAACTAACAAAAACACTACTTCAGCGTTAAATATTATAGATTCAAGTGGAAATATCAATTTTGATTTAAACTTTAATGCTTTATCAACAAATACTTCTCCAACCGAGATAAACACAACAATCGATAAAAACGATAGTCCTGAGGAAGTAACAGGAACAGTTACTATATACGATACTCTAGGTAATGCTCACTCACTAACAATTAAATATACTCACATTGACAATAATTCTTGGGCATGGGAAGTTGAAGCACCAGCTACTGGTGAATTAACAACTGCCGCACCATACCAACCAAATGGTGTTATTAAATTTAAACCTGGAGATGGTACTATTGAATCAATTAAACAAGGTGATGCAATTATTTCAACTTTGCCATCAATTAGCTTTCAACCAACAAATGGTACTGACGCAATGCCAATGCAATTAGATTTTGGAGTTGGAACAAATGGTATTACTCAAACTGCTCTTTCTTCACAAGTTGCTGCATTATCTCAAGATGGTTCTGCTGCTTCTTCTCTTGCTAATTTGAATATTGACCAATATGGCAATATTGTTGGGATATTCTCAAACGGAACCTCTCAAGCGTTGGCTCAAGTAATGGTTGCCACATTCCCAAACCTAAATGGCTTAGTAAGTATAGGAGATAACATGTATCAAGTTGCAGCAAATGCTGGGGATCCAAGAATTGGAGAACCTGGAGAATCATCAACAACTACAATTCAATCTGGAGCTTTGGAACAATCAAATGTTGATTTATCAGAAGAATTTACTAAAATGATTGTTTCTCAACGTGGTTTTCAAGCTAATGCTCGTGTTGTTACAACTGCTGATGCATTATTACAAGAAATTACAAACTTAATTAGATAAATAATTTAAGGGAACACCGTTTGGTGTTCCCTTTTTTTATGTCGCTTCTTCAAAAAAACATTTATTTTACCGAAAACTTAAAAAGCACACACCCCAAGCCTCTCTCAAGAGGGGAGTTTTATACTACTTATTTTAGGATTATCAATAATATTTTTATGCTTTTCCATATTTCTTTTTAACTTTTTTATTCCTTTTGAGTCGACCTATTTCAGGACAATACAAAGCATGATTTCTTTAAAAGTCACCTCGTCAGAGGGGAAAGATGCAGTGCTTTTCCGCATCAAGAGGTGTGTTTGTTGTGAGTTGAGTCATTTTCTTCGAAAAAAGGACAAACAAAAATAAACTTGACACAAACAATAAATTTCTATAGTTTGCCAAAACAAAAAATGAACTTAAATTTATTGAAGGCAATTTGAAAGTAGGCAATTCAAATATAAATAATTTACAAAACACAAAAATTCCACTTGAAAAGAACAACAAAGGGTGTATTTTTCGACTATCGACTATCGACTATCGACTATCGACTTATTAATAATAACCCAAAAACCAAACAATAATTAACAATTCAAAACTTATCAGAGGGAGAAAAACATGCTTAATAAATCAAATCTATTAGTTTTTATAACTCTCACATTTAGCAGTCTATTTGCTCAAAACAATTCTAATCTTTTAAGACAAATTGATTTTGATAATAACAAGAAAATAGAAAAGATGGATATACCTGGTGAAGTATATAAAATAACTGATAAAAGAACTGGTAAAAGTTATTATAAAAATCTTGGCAATTACATTCCTAAAAGCAAATTACAAAAAACAAACAACACTATTGATACCACAATAATATATCCCGATTTTGTTGATACTACACAGTTTAATAATATGTATGAGTATTATGCAACTGTACCAGTTGGCACAACTGCCCCAATACCTATAATAGCTGGTGATATTAATAAAAATGGTAGAGCCGAGCTTTATGGCGAAAGATATAATTCTTATCAAAAAATAAATGAACGAGGTATTTATGAATATAATCCAAACCTTGAATTATTTGAACATAAAGCCGATTTGCCTTGGGATAGTATTTCTTCCTATGTTGATTTTACTCAAATTTATGACATTAATGAAGATGGTAGTGAGGATATTTTTATTACTGGAAGCTTACAAGTTTATGATTCAATACCACCAATAAATGTAGCAAGAACATTTAAACTTGATGACAAAACAAACTTACCAACAAAAATAGATTTTGATTATAAACAGTGTAACCAGATGAATGACCCCTTGTGGGGTGAGTATGATAAACGTGAGGGAACTGATTTGTTTTATTGTGGCGAAAGTTGTGATTTACGTGTTGCTGCTGCACGCTATAATAAGAGCACAAATAGTGCTGAAACTGTTTTTGTTTATCTTGTGCCGGAAGATATTTTTTATCTTGCGGGTACATCTAATGGAGATATTGATAATGATGGTTTTGCCGACCTGGTTACCGGCGGTTTCCGTGGAGATGTTGTTGTTTTTGAATACCAAGAGGATATTCAAAACTATAAGGATGTCTGGTATGGAGATGGTGGAACATTTAATGTATATATTCACTTCAATTCAAACGATATAAACAGAAATGGGAAAAAGGAGTTGTGGGTTGGTGGAGATGCAACTTATGATGGAGTTACTAAAACAAGGCTCACTTGCTTTGAAGCAACCGGCAATAACCAATATGAAGCCGTACATGTTATTGATATAGTTGGCAGAATGTCTTTTGATGCTTATAACGGATTTACAGTTGATATAAACAAAGATGAGACGGAAGAAATTGGTTTATGTCTTGACCAAACTTTTATGATTTTTAAGTTTAATGGTAACATTGAAAAATGGGGGTTTGATTTGTTTTATTTGAAATTAAACAATTTTGAAGTGACACAAGGCAGATATTTTGGAGCAATGATGTATGATATTACAAATGATGGTTATGAAGAAATTTTAATAATGACTGATGAATTATTTAATAATTATAAAGATAAACATATATTTACACATATTTATATGCCAACAGATTTGGTAAGTGTAAAAAATGTAAAGTTTGAAACTAATTATTACAAATTGGCACAAAACTATCCAAATCCATTTAACCCAGAAACAATAATTAACTATGAACTTGGAGTTTCAGAATTTGTAACAATAAAAATTTATAATGTTCTTGGTCAAGAGGTTGCAGAACTAGTAAAAAAAGAACAAAAAGCGGGTAATTATAGCTTAATTTTTAACGGGGCTGATTTACCAAGCGGTGTATATTTAGTACACATGAGAGCTGGAGAATATTCAAAAACTATTAAAGCCGTTTTAAATAAATAATTACAAAAATATTAGCCTATTATAAGGCAAGGAGGAAATTATGTCTTTAGACAAATTTTATTAAATGCGGACAAAACCAATTTTCAAATGCAAAGCTACCCTACGGACAATAGGAACAATGCAAATTAAAAGGGCTTCATCCGCATAAAAATGGAGCCCTAAATTAAACAAATTATTAAAATAATTTAAGGAAAAATTAAAATGAAAAAGTTAATTTATGTTTTATTATTGTTTTCAATTTCGTTAAACGCTCAGAGCTGGAATTCTATTATTACAACAACTATAAATGTTTCTAATGTTGAATATATAGAAAATCATGCTGATAAAAATGGTATTAATGTTGTTACATTTGATTCCAATAACGATATAAAATATTATTTAATTAGCTCAAGTGGAACTACCATTAGGAGTGCTACAATTTCAACAAATGGTGAATTCCCAAATATTGTTGGAGATGCTTCAAGTATTTATGTAGTTTACCGCGAAGGCTCAAATATTAGAGTAAAAAAAACAACAGATGCTGGTGCAAGTTGGTCGCAAAGAGCAGATTTAGGAATAGGCTCAAATCCTTGTAGCGGTATTGATGCTACAATTAATGCTGATGGAATTCACACAGTTTGGTCCATTGGTGATAGTTATGGTCAAGATTTAGAAACAAATTATAAAAAACATACACTAACAACAGATAACTGGGTCGATTACAAAAACATAACAGATTATAGCAGTGGCTATGGGATGAGTCCTACAGTAGCTGTTTCACCAAGCAGGGTGCATGTGGGTTATAACTCAAAAAACTTTATGCCAGATGAATATTATTTTTATTCGGTTCCTGAAATGAGTCGTACAAAATATGGCACTACTTGGCAAACTCAACAACAAGTAACAGATGAATCTGGAAGAGGGAAAATTTTTGCCGGTTCGTCAAAACTTTATGATTTTTATTATAAACCAGTTGCTGATATGGGCGCACATCATGATTTATATTTTAAGTATAAAGACTTTAGTTCAACCACTTGGTCCTCAAGCACATTATTGGAAGGTTATTCAGATGTAACAACCCCCTTAACAATTTGTGAAACTGCTAATGGAAATATTCACACATACACTCATGCTTCTGGTCTTGTTGAAAACATAATAATATCTGGGGCTATTAATAGTACTTCGGCAATATCGGAAGACTATGGTATTAATTCTATAAGTGGTTCAGCTTCATATAATGATATTTATGTTAATTGGAGTCATTATAATTCAGCTTATTTGCAACTACGTCAATTTGATGAAGACCCTCAAATACCACAAAATTTATCTGTTGCTTGGTATTCTGATCATCCTAAATTGACATGGACTACAAATGAAGACACAGATATGAAAGAGTATAAAATATGGAAATATGTAAATGGCAGTGCTATGGTAGTTGCAACTGTAACACATAGTGCAAGTAGTTCAACTCACACTTGGACAGATAATAGTGTAACCCCAGCGGGTAAGCTAGACCCAATTTACACATATTACTACAAAGTAAAAGCAATTGATAATGCAAATAACGAATCATTGTATAGTAATCAAGTTTCAATCTCTGGCACTGGTGTAATTTGGAAAATAAATAATGAAGAGAATACTAATGCTGAAGTAATCAATGAATTTGCACTAGAATCAAATTATCCAAATCCATTTAACCCAACAACACAAATAAGCTATCAATTACCAGAAAATAGCTTTGTAAATTTGGTTGT
>PCUD01000050.1:8491-9854 GCA_002786785.1 Ignavibacteriales bacterium CG18_big_fil_WC_8_21_14_2_50_31_20
TGTAAAAAAGATGTTGTTAACAAAATAATTGGTAATGTAGATGTAAGAATCAAAATAAATGCAAAAAACATTGATTTTGGTAAGTTAATAGAAAGAAATGACTAACAGAATGGAAAACTGTTATAAAAAAAAAGGAGAATGCATTGGTAAAATTTAAATATCTAATAATTTTGTTTTACATAATTATATTTTCTTGTTCAGATGGAATTAATAACCCTTTATTAACATCTCAAAATAGTTTATGCTACGTTAAACAAATGGAGAACTATAAGTGGGAAGTATTTACAAATAACATGTCAGGTTCTAATCCGATAAATATATCAAACCATGAAAATAACGATGAAAACCCAGTATGGTCACCTAATGGTAAATATATTTTGTACAAGCATTCCAACAATCATGGCAATCGTATTGCAAATGTATATAATCTTGAAAAAAATACGATTATTTCTGTAACATCTGATAGTGGTGAGGTTGGGATTGACGGGTGTAAATGGTTACCAAATGGAAAAATATTTATTTTGTATAGAACAAGTTACTATGACCCTTATTCTGTTTTTATTGTGAATCCTGATGGTAGTAAGAAAATTAAAATGAGAACATTAAGTTTCGGTGCTCGCACTTATTTTTATCAAGATAGTTATAATTTTCTTTATGAAATTGATTCTAAGGTATATAAAACAAATCTCGATAACTCATATGAAGAATATTTGTTTGATCTTGAATCAGAAAGATTAACAATCAGAGATTTTAACCCACTGACGGGCATACTATTATTGAATACTTATACTGATGCACGTTATGGTAATTCAATTGTAGAATATAATATTGAGACAAAACAAAGTAAAATAATTGTTACTGCAGAAAAACCCTTTGTGGTATCCCAACAACGCTATTCCAAAGATTATACCAAGGTAGCATTTCTTGAGACAAATACTAATGGATATGATGAGCATTATCTTTCTATTTTTGAGAATGGGGCGAAAAAAAGAATAGTAAAACTTGTAGATAATGAATGGTTCGACTCTAATCCTATGGAGTTTTCCCATGATGGAAATTATATTGCTTTTGCAAAAAATATAAATGTGGACGCCGATTGGATAAGTTGGAAGTCAGAGTTATATATAGTTGACATCAACACAGAAAAATTATATTTCATTGATGAAGGACATTCCCCATCATGGAATTTGAAAAATTAAAAATAAACAATTTAACGAGGTTAATATGAAGAAATTAAGTAAAACAATATTGATATTTTGTATCGTTATTGTAAAGCTTCAGATGGAAATGGACTTTTGAAATACATAAATTAGTATACACAAAAGGAGATTTACATGGAAAAACGAGGAAGATTTACCCCAAA
>PCUD01000104.1:0-4037 GCA_002786785.1 Ignavibacteriales bacterium CG18_big_fil_WC_8_21_14_2_50_31_20
ACCATTTGGGTTACTTTTATTTTTGTTTTAAGTATAACTAATATAATAATTTACATGACTTTTTTGAATCCTATTGCATAAGGCAGGTTAAAGTTGGTGATAATATTCTTTTTGCCAAATATGGTGGTGAAGATATTACTGTTGGTAAAGATGAGTACAAAATTGTTCAACGTGCTGATGTTCTTGCAGTAATTGAAGATTAGTTTATTTAGTAAATTAATTTTTATTTGTAAAAATTAAAAACCAATCCTAATTTATATGGATTGGTTTTTTTTTGCCTTTTCAAGAAACGAATAAATCTTACAGCCTACACAATAGCCCAAAACTCCTTCAAGTAGTGCAAAAAAGATTAGCATTGCTCCCAAAATTGTAGTTGCAACATGCAAATCAAAATAAGAAAAAACAAAGATAAACGTGCTCATAAAAAATCCTAATTTTGCAGAAAATATTTTAGGACTTCCATCTATTAATTTTGGTTTATTATTAATAATCCTTAAAATGCTTTTGCTTATAGCAGTATTAAAACTATACAACGGGTCAATAAAACCACGAATAAAAAAATCTACTATTAAGAAAACAATTATAAATTTATATGATGTAGCCAAAAATAAACCAACGGCAATTACAGATAATATAGCATTACTTCTCGCAGCATTTTCGTCAACTTGTTTAAATGATATTGGACAAATTTCGCTCAAATGGTAACTCCTTTTTTTATAATAAGACAAACACTCTAAATTTTAGACTTTCAATTTACAAAAAAATTATAAATGTTTTATGTTTATAAAGTTATTATTATTTGAGCTTTTAATCTGTCGGTTAGTTTCCAAACAAGAAAAATAATTTTTATATTTTGTGTTCTAACGCAGAAAAGCTCTAATCTGTATTAGTCATAACAAAAATTTTTATCCCTAAAAAATTGGTAACCGATTGTTTTCCTAAACAAAAAACGTTGAATTAGTAATAACTTCAATTTTTTAATGAGAATAGAACAATTTTAAAATTATTACTAAAGCCATTGCCTCTTTTTAAATATAATTACACCTAAAAAAGAGAGGATTAACGAACCCAAAATTATTGCAGGCAAAGCCCATGCAGAATTTTCCATAAAATTTGGAACATTCATTCCAAAAATGCTTGCAATTAAAGTTGGAATCATCAAAATTATTGAAATAAGTGTTAATTGTTTCATAACTACGTTTAGATTATTTGAAATAACAGAAGCAAAAGCATCCATCATTCCACTTTGTATATCCGAATAAATTTGAGCCATTTCAAGTGCTTGTTTATTTTCAATAAATGCATCCTCTAATAAATCTTCATTTATTTCAGATGTAATTTTCTTTGAATTACGGAGTTTTGCCAAAACAATTTCATTTGCTTTTATAGAAGTAATGAAAAACACAAGACATTTTTCCATTTTAAGTAACTTATTTAATTCCTTGTTTTTAATTGATTTTTCAAGATCTTGTTCAATTAAGGAAGTCATTTGGTTTATATGTTTCAAATACCTAAGGTATAAATTACCCGAACGTAAAAATAAACGCAAAACGAAATTAATATTATCAGTTATTTGGCGATATTGTTCTCTAAAAGGTGAAGGTTTGTCTATTGGCAAAACTTCATTTTCTTGAAGGCATAATGTTAAAGTGTGATTTTCAGCAATAAATATTCCAAGTGGAATTGTATGAAACGGAACACCGTTATTTTTAGTTTCAACAGGAATTCTTAAAATTATTAATGTCCATTCATCTTCTATTTCAATACGAGGTCTTTCGTCAACATCTAAAATATCATTAATGGCATCGCTTGGCAAACCGTATTTTTCTGAAAGTTTTATAATTTCTTCTTTAGTAGGGTTAATTGCGTTAATCCAACAACCTTTTTCCGGTTCGGCAACATCAAGGTACCCACCAAAAGTTTTGAAAATTTTTATCATTAGTTTATCTCCTTACATTAATTCTGTAAGAAAATAAAACGTCTTACAGAAATGTTAGTTCGTTAAATTAAAATATTTCGGGCCTGCGTCCATAGTATTATTTTTCTTTGTTTTTAAAATTTAAATTTATTTTTGTTTAATATACCAACCAATTTAATAAATTTATTTAAATCAATTAATTATAAAATTTTGCACTCGTAAAAATAAAGTTTTATTTATTAAAAATTTAATCTGTTAATTTATCTTTTAATATTATATTTTTCATTTTAAGTAAAGCTTTATAAAACAATACTTATAGTTTTATAAAGCCATTTATTTTATAGAAACCAAAATAAAACTTAAGTATGGTTTTATTAAAATTATTTAAACTTTATCCAATGCTTGCTTTAAATCTGCAATAATGTCTTCAACGTTTTCAATTCCAACAGAAAGACGAACTAGACCGTCTGTAATTCCTGCAGTTTCTCTAATTTCTTTTCCCATTGAAGCGTGAGTCATGCTCGCTGGATGTTGAATTAGCGATTCAACTCCGCCAAGACTAACAGCAAGTTGCGAAAGTTTTACGGCATTCATAACAGCTTCGCCAGCTGAAAATCCACCTTTAACTTCAAAAGTTATCATTCCACCTTGAGCTTTATGTTGTCTTTGTGCAATGTCATATTGAGGATGAGATTTTAATCCAGGATAACGTACCCACTCAATTTTAGGATGAGCTTCAAGCCACTCAGCAATTTTTTGAGCAGAAGCACAATGTCGCTCCATTCTTAAAGCAAGTGTTTTTAATCCACGATGAACCAAAAAAGAATTAAACGGATCAATAACTCCACCAGTTTGATTAAGAGTTTTTCTAAAATGTTTATACGTTTCTTCGTCTTTAACAATAACAATTCCACCAACAACATCTGCATGACCGTTTAGGAATTTTGTTAAACTATGAAGCACAACATCGGCACCTAAATCAAGTGGTTTTTGTAGAGCTGGTGACATAAACGTATTATCAACCACAAGTTGAGCATTTCCTTCATGCGCGATTTTGGCAGTTTCAACTAAATCTGCAATTGCAAGAGTTGGGTTTCCTGGAGTTTCGATATAAACAACTTTTGTGTTTGGCTTAATTGCGTTTTTAATTACATCTAAATTTGAGGCATCAACGAACGTGGTTTCTACTCCAAATTTTGAAAAAACTGTTTTTAATAAAGTAACCGTTGGGCCATAAACAGCTTCTGAACAAACAACATGATCTCCTGCAGAAAGAAGTGCAGAAAATACTGTATGAACCGCCGCCATTCCACTTCCACAACCTAGGGCTTTGTGACCATTCTCCAGTGCCGCAATTGCATCTTCCATGGCTTCTATTGTAGGATTAAGCATGCGTGTATAAATATAACCTTTTTGTTCACCCTTAAATAAAGAACCACCATGTTGAGCTGATTCAAATTTAAAAGTTGATGTTTGATAAATTGGTGGTACTACGGGTCCGTGTTCGTATTCTCCTATTCCAGAATGAACACATTTGGAATCAAAACCTAAATTTTTGACTTTTGACATTTTTAATTTCTCCTTTTTTAGTCAAAGACTACAATAATTTTTAAATATAATTTATGTTCTAAATTATATTTTTTGGTAATTAAAACCAAAATTACTTTTTTAATAAATTAATTTTTGGTGGGTTTTCTGAAATTAGCCACTATGCTTTTTGGGGGATTCATTCTAAAATTATGGATTTGGGGTTTGCCATTTGTTTGAAATTTATCTTTTGTCTTTTGATATTTATTATGACATTTTTAAAAGATAAAGCAAGATATAATTAAGTGCATAGTTTTAACTCCAACTTTAACTAATAAAAAAAGCCGTAAAATAATTCACGGCTTTTTTAATAAATAAGCTATTTCAGAAAGTTTTAGCTATCCAATGTTGGATTTTCATCATCTTCCTCAACTTCTTTGCCGTTGCCTTTAGTTTCAACAGAATCATCAAAAACTACTTTTGCAATATCTGCAATAGAATCGTCTTCTTTAAGTCTAATTACTCTAACGCCTTGAGTATTTCGTCCCATAATACGAATATCTTTAAGTCCTTGACGAATTACCATACCTTG
>PCUD01000104.1:4052-12318 GCA_002786785.1 Ignavibacteriales bacterium CG18_big_fil_WC_8_21_14_2_50_31_20
GCAATTAGTTTTCCGTTTTTATCGCCAGCTTTAATTGTTTTAATACCTTTACCACCACGGTTGGTAACACGATAATCTTCAATGCTACTTCTTTTTCCATAACCTTTATCTGTAACAACAAGAAGTGCTGAAACGCTTCGAACAACAATAAATCCAACAACTTCATCACCTGGTGAAAGTTTTATTCCACGAACACCTGTTGAAGTTCTGCCCATATCACGAACTTTAGTTTCTTCAAAACGGATTGCCATTCCATCTTTTGTACCAATTATTAAATCGTTGTTTCCATCGGTCATTTTAACAGCAATAAGTTTATCGCCAGGAACCAAGTTTATTGCATTAATTCCACCACGACGAACGTTTGCATATGCAGAAAGAACTGTTTTTTTAATAGTTCCATTTTGAGTAGCCATAACAAGGAACTTATCGCTTGTATATTCTTTAACAGTTACAAATGCTGTAATTTTATCATCTTTATCTTTTTCAAGAAGATTTACTATTGAGCGTCCACGAGCTGCACGACCAACATCTGGAATTTCGTGAACCTTTAACCAATAAGCACGACCAAGGTCTGTAAAGAACATTATATATTGATGAGTTGAAGCAATAAACATATGTTCTATAAAATCTTCATCCTTAGTACCGGCACCGCTAACTCCACGTCCACCGCGAGCTTGTCTTCTGTAACCACTAACTGGAAATCTCTTAATAAATCCACTATGCGAAATTGTAACAACAACATCTTCTTCGGCAATTATATCTTCTAGTGAAAATTCTTTAGGGTCATGAATAATATCTGTTCTTCTTGCATCGCCAAATTTATCTCTAACTTCAAGAAGTTCTGTTTTAATAATTAAATATCTTTTAACTTCGTCTTCCAAAATACCTTGAAGACGTTCAATCAATTTTATTACTTCTTTATATTCATCTTCTATTTTTTGTCGTTCAAGACCAGTAAGTCTTTGCAAACGCATATCTAAAATAGCTTTTGCTTGAATTTCGGATAAACCAAATTTGCTCATTAAATTATTACGAGCTGTTTCTGTATCTTGCGAAGCTCTAATAGTTTTAATTACTTCATCTATATTATCAAGAGCAATTATGTAGCCTTCCAAAATGTGCGCTCGTCTTTCGGCTGCTTCTAATTCATATTTTGTTCTACGAATTAAAACATCCATTCTATGATCAACATAATGTTTAATCATTTCTTGTAAGGTTAGTACTTTTGGAATTCCTTTTACAAGTGCAAGCATAATAACACCAAATGTAACTTGCATTTGTGTGTGCTTAAATAATTGATTTAAAACCACAGATGGTTGACCATCGCGTTTTAGTTCAATAACCACGCGCATTCCATCTCTATCCGACTCATCTCTAAGATTTGAAATATCAGTTATTGTTCCAGCACGAACTAATTCAGCCATTTTTTCAATTAAGTTTGCTTTGTTAACTTGATAAGGTAACTCTGAAATTATAATTGATTCGCGATCATTTTTGTGGGTTTCAACATTAGCTTTAGCTCTAATAACAACCCTGCCTCTACCTGTTGTATAAGCAGAACGAACACCTTCATAGCCATAAATAAATCCGCCAGTAGGAAAATCTGGAGCAGTAATGTGTTTCATTAAATCGGCGGAAGTAATTGAAGGATCATCAATATATGCAACAACACCATTTATTGCTTCGGTTATATTATGTGGAGGAATGTTTGTTGCCATTCCAACTGCAATTCCACTAGCTCCATTAATCAACAATGTTGGAATATATGACGGCATAACAGTAGGTTCTTGAAGAGAATCGTCAAAGTTTGGAGCAAAATCACATGTGTTTTTTTCAAGATCTTTTAGCATTAATTCAGAAATTTTTGACATACGAGCTTCTGTATAACGCATTGCAGCTGCCGAATCTCCATCAACCGAGCCAAAGTTTCCTTGTCCATCAACTAGCGGATATCGTAACGAAAATGATTGAACCATTCTAACCATTGAATCATATACAGCAGTATCTCCATGAGGATGGTACTTTCCTAAAACTTCACCCACAATTCTTGCTGATTTTTTATATGGTTTGTTAAAAGCTAATCCAAGTTCGTGCATTCCGTATAAAACTCGACGGTGAACTGGTTTAAGACCATCTCTAACATCTGGCAGCGCTCTTGAAACAATAACAGACATCGAATAATCGATGTATGATGATTTCATTTCATCTTCAAGAGTTACTGGTAAAACTTTTTCAAAAAATGTAGCCATAATTTTTCTTCTTTTTATATATTTTAAAATTTATTAAACATCAATTCTTGCATATTTAGCATATTTTTCAATAAAAGCTCTACGTGGCTCAACATCATCACCCATAAGAGTTTCAAATATTTTATCAGCCGCGGCAGCACTTTCTATATTTACTTGCAATACTGTTCTTGTTTCAGGATTCATGGTTGTGTCCCAAAGTTGTTCTGGGTTCATTTCACCAAGACCTTTGTAACGAGAAATAACAACCCCTTTTGGAAGATTATTTTCATCAAGTTCAACTTTATCAGAACCATTTGCTTTAAATCTCAATAAGACTTTATCTCTTTCAGCTTCATTATAAGCATAAATTTCTTCTTTCCCTTTTTTAATTTTGTAGAGCGGAGGTTGAGCAATATATATTTTTCCTAATTCCACAAGTGGCTTCATGTAACGATAAAGAAATGTTAATATTAAAGTACGAATATGGCTACCGTCAACATCAGCATCTGTCATAATTATTAGTTTACCATAACGAGCTTTTTCAGGATTAAATTCTATACCTATTCCAGCACCTATTGCTGAGATCATAGCTTTTATTTCAGTGTTTTCTAAAATTTTATTTAGCTTTGCTTTTTCAACATTCAATATTTTTCCCTTAAGTGGAAGTATTGCTTGGAACCTTCTGTCTCTTCCCATTTTAGCAGAACCACCCGCTGAATCGCCTTCCACAATATATATTTCAGTATGTTCTGGGTCGTTTATTGAACAATCGGCTAATTTACCAGGAAGGTGCATTGTATCTAAAACATTTTTACGTCTAACTAATTCACGTGCTTTTCTGGCTGCTTCTCTTGCTTCGGCAGCTCGTGTACATTTTTCAATAACTTTTTTACCAACTGCTGGATTTTCTTCAAGGAATTCATTTAACTTTTCACCAACAAGCATTTCCACAATTGATCTAACTTCGCTATTGCCTAGTTTCGTTTTTGTTTGTCCTTCAAATTGTGGTTCTGGAACTTTAACAGAAATTACGGCTGTTAAACCTTCTCTAAAATCATCCCCTGTAAGAGTAATTTTACTGTTATTTTTAATTAAATTATTTTTAGCAGCATAATTATTAAAAGTTCTTGTTAATGCAGTTTTAAATCCAAATAAGTGAGTCCCTCCTTCGTGAGTATTAATATTATTTACATAAGAAAGAATATTATCTGAATAAGAGTCGCTATATTCAAAAGCTATTTCAACTTGTACATTATCTTTTTCTCCTTCAATATAAACTGGTTTATGAAGAACATTTCTAGTTTCATCAAGATATTTAACAAATTCAACTATACCGCCTTTGAAGTGATAGGTTTCATTTTCGGCTTCAATTTCATCCTTAATTGTGATGGCAATGTTTTTATTAAGATATGCCAATTCTCTCATTCTTTCTGCAAGAGTAGAAAATTTAAATTTTGTAGAAGCAATAAATATTTCTGCATCTGGCTTAAAAGTAACTTTAGTACCTGTGTGCTTTTTATTTACTGTTCCTATCTCTTTAACATCATATTGTGGAATACCTTTTCTATACTCTTGTGTATAAATTTTTCCATCTCGTTTAACTTCAACAATTAACCACTCTGATAGAGCGTTAACAACTGAAACACCAACACCATGAAGTCCACCAGAAACTTTATATGAATCTTTATCAAACTTACCACCAGCGTGCAAAATTGTCATAACAACTTCAAGAGCCGATTTTTTTTCTATTGGGTGAATATCAACAGGAATACCACGACCTCTATCCTCAACTGTAACGCTACCATCTTTGTTAATTGAAACAAAAACAACATCGTTGTACCCACCAAGGGCTTCGTCAATACTATTATCAACAACTTCATTTACAAGGTGATGTAAACCGCGTGTACCAATATCACCAATATACATTGCGGGTCTTTTTCTAACCGCTTCTAAACCTTTAAGTACATTTATATTACTCGCTGAATATTTATTACTCACTATTTTTATTCCTTACCTTTATGCAATAAACTTAATTTTTTCTATTACTATATCTTTTACGTTTTTTTTAATTTTACTAATCATTGCTGTTTGTTTAAGGTTTAATTCGCTTCTCCAAACAGAGTTTTCAACTTTTAGAAATAAAATATTTTTATTAAACTTAACAGCTTGTGCTATTTTTTTTAATTCTGGAAAAATTACACTAAAATTTTTAACAACATCTTCTTCTTTTGCTTTTGTTACTATTTTACTAAATTCTTTTTCTTTAAAAATAACATCCGATATACTTCTAAAATTTTTAGGCATTTATTATTTGACCATTTTTAATATTAATAATCAAATCTTCATTACCATTAGCTAAATAATCAAAATTTGATAAATCGGTTAAAGTTATAAATGCTTGACCAATTTCTTTCAAATATTCGCTTATTTTATTTGCTCTAAAAGCATCCAATTCACCAAAAATATCATCCATTAAAAAAATAGGTGTTCTTCCAATAATATTTTTCAGATAGAAAAATTCACCAAATCTAAGAGCAATTAAAAATGTTTTATGCTGTCCTTGTGAACCATATTTTTTTAATTCATTTTCGTTTAAATTAAAAATAAAGTCATCTTTGTGTGGTCCAACTAAATTACTTCCACGAACAATTTCTAAACTCTCACATTTTTTTAATTCATCAACAAAAGCTTTTTTAATATTGCTTTCAACAGAATTATTAAGAAATGAATATTCAATAGTTGGTATTTCTAAAACATCCATTATCTTTTTATAAGAGTTTTGAAAATAATCTTGAAATATTTTTAAGAACTTAATTCTGTGTTCAATAATTTCTGAACCTTGATTAACTAAAGACTCTGTCCAAACATTTAATTCATCAAAAAGTTTTTTTGATTTACTTTCCTTAATTTGATTAAGCAGAGATGATCTTTGTTTTAACGTTCTATTATAATCCAACAAAATTTTTAAATACGTGCTGCTTGCTTGTGAAATAACTGAATCAAAATACTTTCTTCTATCGCTTGGAGCACCTTGTGTAATTAAATGATTTGATGGTATTAGTGTTACAACAGGAAAATTTCCTATTAACGTAGAGGCTCTACCAATATTTTTTTCGTCAATAAAAATTGACTTTTTATTTTCTTCTTTATTAAAAAAAATTCTAACATTATTATTTACTAAATCAGAAAAATTTCCAACAACATTAAAATATAACTCACTAAATGAAACCACTTCCAAATCTTTAGATTGAGTTAAATTTTTTGATGTACACAAATAATAGATTGACTCTAAAAGGGAGGTTTTACCCTGACCATTTCCACCAACAATATAATTTAGATGTTTTGAAAAATTAATTTTTGTTTCTTTGTGTAATCTAAAATTTTTCAAATCTATCTTATTTATAATCATTTTTTAGTTATTTAGCCTCACAGGCATAATTAACATCATTAAATTTTGTTTGTCACTTTTTACACTTGGAACTATAATTACTGCTTTGTTTGCAGAATGTAATTTGAAAATAATTTCTTCTTCTGCAACTAAATGACTTAAAACATCATTTACATATTGAGAATTAAACCCAATTTCAATTGGAGTTCCATCGTAAGTGCAAGCAATTTTTTCTTTACCAAAATTACCCATATCAACATCTTCTGCAGAAATTTCAAGACTGTTTTCTGAAATAGAAAATTTAACTCTACGAGTGCTTGAAGTAGTAGAAAATAGCATCATTCTTTTAATAGCAGATAATAATTCCTTAGTTTTTACTTTTAATTCAAATTCATTTTCTAAAGGAATAACACTTCTATATTCTGGATATTTTTGGCCTATCAATCTTGTAATAAGTTCAATATCGTTTAACTTAAACGAAATATGCGTATTACTCATATATACTTTTACTTCTTTTTCATCTAAAATCTTTTGAAGAACTGAAATAGCTTTTTCTGGAATAACATATTTTTCTAATATTTCTATTTCTGGCTTTATGGTGTGTTTTATAAGATTTGCAAGTCTATGTCCATCGGTTGCAACAAATCTTAAACCTTCTTCTTCAAATTCAAGTAATGTTCCCATCATAGCGGGGCGCATTTCTTCTTTGCTCATTGCAAAAGAAGTTATATCAAACGCATTTTTTAAATCGGAACCATTTATTAAAACTTCTTTTATATCATCTTCTTCTGTAGGAAAAGTAGGAATTTCGGGATAATCTTCAGAGTTTTGATAACTAATTAAATATTCGCCGTTATCTGTTTTCAAATTAATTTTTTTGTTTTCTGAAATAATAAAATTAACAGTAGTATCGCCAAGAGACCTTATAACTTCGTGAGTTAATTTAGCAGGAACTACAATTGAAATATCTTGGTCAGCAATAATATTTATAGAAGATTTCATTGAAATTTCTAAGTCGGTAGCAATAATTGTTAAAAAACCATCTTTAATTTCAAAAAGAAAATTCTCTAAAATTGACATTGGTGTTCTTGTTGGAACGGCAGGAATTATCTTTGTAAGTAACTTTTCTAATTCTTTACTATTAACTTTAAATTCCATTAAATTTACTCCAAATTTTTAAGTTTATAACGTGGAAATTTACCAAAAATAAAGCATTTTATCAATTTTAATATATTTAAAAAATAATTAAATATATTATAAAACATAGCATAATTAAGTTGTTAACACTACTATTTATATTGGTTTATTTTATTTAAATATTTAGTAATAATAGTAGTAGTGTTAATATGTTGATAAGTCTTATTTCTTTTGATTTTAATCATTAAATAAATATTTTCACAAAGGTAAAATGTTAATAAGTTATTATTAAAATAAAGTTATTAACTTTGTTTTATAATTGCTAGAGTAACTATTACTAATTAACATTTTTTACACACATAACTAACAAGTTATTAACACTAAAATCTTTAACTTTTTGAGATACTATTATGAAAAAAATAATTATAATATTTGCTTTATTTTTAGCTCAATCAATATTTCCATGCACAACAGCAATTGTATCTGGTAAATTTACAAAATCTGGGAGACCTTTATTGCTTAAACATAGAGATTCTGGTTTTGAACAAAATAAACTAATGTTTTTCGATGACGGAAAATACAAATATATAGGGTTAGTTAATTCCGAAGATAAACTTGGAAAAGAGGTTTGGGGCGGAGTAAATAGCGAAGGTTTTGCTATAATTAATTCTGCTTCTTATAACCTAAAACCTGATTCTGATACTACAAAATTAATGGATAAAGAAGGCATTGTTATGAAGTTAGCACTTCAAGAATGTGCAACAATTAAAGACTTTGAAAATTTACTGTTAAATATGAATAAACCACTTGGAGTTGAAGCTAATTTTGGAGTAATTGATGCAAAAGGTGGAGCCGCTTATTTTGAAACAAATAATTTTACTTTTAACAAAATAGATGCAAATTATTTAAGCGTTGCTCCTTTTGGATATTTAATAAGAACCAATTATTCATTTGTTACAGATAAAAATGATGGATATGGATATATTCGTTATAATACAGCAAATGAATTGTTTTATGAAGCTGCTATGGAGGATAATTTATCGGTTAAATTTATTTTACAAGATGTAAGCAGATCGTTAAAACATTCCCTTTTAAATGTTGATTTAAAGAAAAATATTGAAGTTAGCGAAAGTGAAAATAAATTAATTCTATTTCAAGATTTTATTCCTAGAAATAGTTCATGTGCAACCATTTTAATAGAAGGGGTAAAACCAAATGAATCACCAGAATTAGCCACGCTTTGGACAGTTTTGGGTTTTCAATTAACTTCTGTAGCAATTCCAACATGGGTTAAAAGCGGAGCAGAATTACCAAAGTTATTATTAGCCGATGATTCTGGAAATGCTCCTCTGTGCGAAAAAGCATTAAAATTAAAAGAAGTACTTTTTCCTGTAAAACTAGGAAATGGAAGTAGTTATATAAATATTTCAAAAGTAATAAATAAAGAAAAAACAGGAGTTCTTCAAAAACTTAAACCTTTGGAAGATAATATTTTAAATAAAACATACGAAAA
>PCUD01000104.1:12339-13522 GCA_002786785.1 Ignavibacteriales bacterium CG18_big_fil_WC_8_21_14_2_50_31_20
TAACTATATTGAAAAGGAAATTACACAGTTTTATAAAAATGAATTTGATGAATAAAATAATTAACCTATAGGTGCAATAAACGAAATCCGTAATAATAGTTACATAATGTAATATACATGCAATGCATTTATTAAGAAGTTGCTCTGTATAGCAAAGAAAGGAAACTATGACATTACATAAAGCAATAGAAAAGGGTTTTAAAAAAAATGATATGCCAATATTTATGGATCGCCACGATGTTTCTGAATCTGTTACAGCCGAAATAGTTGCACAAATACACCTGGAAGATTTAAAAATTCAGCATAAATATGATTGCAGGGGATTAACATATTGGTTTGATGATGCCCGGAAAACAGCTTTTTGTTTGATTGAAGCACCCGATAGAAATGCTATTATTCAGATGCATAACCATGCTCATGGCAATGTACCTCACCAAATTATTGAAGTTAATAAAACAATTGTTGAATCGTTTTTAGGTAGGATAGAAGATCCTGAAAAAGCGCAGAATACAAATCTAAATATTATTAACGAACCAGCCTTTAGAACAATAATGATGATTTCTATTGAGAATCATTCTTTTAAAAATTCCGATCCTTTTTCTATTATTGCAAATGTGCAGCAAATTTACAAACACATACATGCAATTCTAAAATCATTTAATGGAAATATTGTTCAGCAAAATGAGGATGGTTGTTTAGTCTCTTTTCGAACAGTTACTGAAGCAGTTTTATGTGCTTTGAAGATTCATGAAAATTATAGAATTCTCAGTACCAAATATCAAATTACTTTTACAGAATTATCTATTGGGTTACATTGCGGAATCCCTGTGACCGATAAAAAATCAATATTTGAAGATACTATTAAATTGGCTCAACGAATGTGTTTTATTTCTGCTGCTGAGGTTGTTGTTTCTACTGAAGCACAGCAATTGTTTGATAGCGAGAATGTTGGCGAAGTTTTGAGTGAAACCCATTTACACACGCTAACACCAGATGAAGAAAAATTTCTTAATGGTTTACTGGAGTTCACTGAAAAAGAGTGGCAAAATTCCGAATTGAAAGTGGATGATTTCGAGAAAAATATTGGAATTAGTAAATCAAGACTCTATCGGGAGATGATTCGGTTAACCGGGAAATCACCGAATGTTTTTTTACTACATTTCAGGCTACGGAAATCGTTGCA
>PCUD01000102.1 GCA_002786785.1 Ignavibacteriales bacterium CG18_big_fil_WC_8_21_14_2_50_31_20
TGTCCAAGTGCCGGATTCCTCTATTTCTACCTATACTAATTGTCGAAACATTAAGAAATACAATCTTCTTTTACTTCTTTTATGAGAACCAACAACTACTGAAGATACTTTCTCCAATCTCAATGATGTTGGGAACGATTTTTATGATATTAATGGTCTATTATGGACCGGAAAGAAATTTAAAATACTCATTTAGTAAAAAAGAAGATGAGAATGAGGGTGATGAGGATATAAACCATAACCCACAAAATTTGCTTACTCCGCAATTCTCCGGGAATAAATCGTTTAATAGGTTGACAAACATGGAAACCAAAGTACTTTCTCTTTTGGCTGAAGGGTATAGTGATAAAGAAATCGCTCAAACCTTGTTTGTCTCTGCAAGAACGGTTTATTTCCATATAAATAATCTAAAGGATAAACTTCAAATTGATAAATCCAGCCACCTGATAAAATTTGCTGTAGAAAACCGCAAATTAATAATGAAAACAGACAAACCTGCACAAAGTAATAGTATAGTGAAATGAAAAACCATCAAAAGTGATAGTTGAAAACTATCATTTTTACCAGTGTTTTTTCTTCGTTTTACTATTAATTTTAATAATAAAAATTTAATCCATTAAATAACAAAAACATTTTTTTAGACGACAGACAATTTTATATGCATTTGCATACGAGCCTTTATACAATAAATGTTAAAATGAAAAATTCAAATCGTTATTTCTTAATGCACGGTTATACAGGAGCAATTGATATCGTTCAAGAAAAGGTTGCAAAATTCCTAAAAAGAGGAGAAGGATATAATTGTTCTGATGGATCTCAGATTAGCCAAGAAACAATTGATTTATTAAAGGAACGAGGATATTTGACTTATCTTTCTCCAACAGAAGAAAAAAATGTGGTAAAAAAAATAGCTGAAAATATTTTTAAATTAAATAAAATAAAGAATTCATTTCTTTTTTTAGTTACATATGATTGTAATTTCAGATGCCCATATTGTTTTGAAAATGAAATATCTGGTTCGGGAAAAGCGTGGTCAAAAAAAGTTGTTGCTAAAGAATTAGTAGATAAAGCTTATGAAGTAATGCTCCAAATACAACCTGACCGGAATAGGCATCAAAACAATATAACCCTTTATGGTGGAGAACCCCTTCTGCTTGATAATTATGAAATTGTTTCCTACATAGTAAATAAAGGAATTGATAGTGGTTATGTTTTTAATGCTATAACCAATGGTTATGATTTGAATTATTATGATGAGTTATTGAAACCAGGCAAAATAGAAACAGTACAAATTACAATTGATGGAATACCTGAAGTCCATGACAAACGCCGTATACATTCTCAAGCAAAAAACACGTTTTATAATATATTAAAAAATGTTGAACAAATTCTTAGAAATGGAATCAAAGTGATTGTAAGAGTTAATATAGATTCATCAAACATTAACGTCTTATCGAAACTCTCTGATTTATTTTGTCAAAGAGGATTGGATAAATTGCCAAATTTTAAAATATATTCGGCATTAGTTCGCGGAAATAATGAAGCAATAGCTTGTAATGCAGTAATGACAAGGAAAGCGAAAGAAGTATTTGAGATTTCTAAAAATCATTTGGCTAAAAATGCTACATACGAAAATATATCCCGCAAGGATTATACTAATGAATGCTATGATTTAATGGGACAGAATGACTATGTAATAGCTTGCCAAGATTTGGGACTAAAAGTAAAAATCAAACAACTAATAAATAGCAAAAAGATGGCTTTCCAAACTGAATTTTGTGGTGCGCAAACCGGTATGTATATATTTGATCCTTACGGAGACTTGTATACTTGTTGGGAAGTTGTTGGAATGGATGAACAAAAAGTTGGAAGATATGACAACGGATTGGAAATTGCTGAAAATGAAATATTAAAATGGCAAGGAAGAAATATTACAACTGTCGAGGCTTGTAGCAAATGTAAGTATGCTTTTTTTTGTGGGGGTGGTTGCGAAGCACATGCTTTATTTGAAGGTAAGGGTCATAGAGCTTCTTTTTGTGATTCATTTCCAAAGGTTTTCCAGAAAGTTTTATCAGAATCTTATGATGATTTTTCTTTTAAGAATGATTGAAGCAATTACGATGATAGCATGAACTGATGGATTTTAGTTAGACTACATTAAAAAATTTAATGTAGTCTAACTAAAAGAGATGACTTTGGTAAAGATTTAAATAATTAATTACGGATAGGTAGATATTAGAACTCCAGTGTTAATTAAAATTGACAATGGATTAATTAACTAAATACAAACAAAAACAAAGAGGTCCAAATGGAAAACCAAGAAATGGTTTCGTTGAACGATTCTCTCGATGCTTCGAAGATACAAGAAATTTCTTTCGAAGAACTTGAGGAAAGATTAGAATTAGCAGGGGTAGGCGAACCTACTTGCGTCATTAATACCTGTCAATGCTAATAAAATGTTTAAGGGAGTTTTCTAATAAACTCCCTTATCAAATTAATTGAAATATGATTAATTATGAAAGAAACCATTACATTACCGGTTACTAATTATAATCGACTTTTTTCAAATATCTTTTTATCAAAAATTTTTTCAAATCTTTTATACCATTTTAAAAGTCGGGAAAAGGCGGAAGATATATTTAAAAAATTATTAAATATCTACCATATAAATAGGGATATGCTTGAGAAAGCAGAGTTTAGCAATTTTAAAATCAATTCCAATATAAAATCACTTGATGCATGTAACGGTTTAATAATAGCAACAAGCCACTTTGGAGTTTATCCATTTATCCCATTTCTAATGGCAGAATATTTCAATAAAAGCGTTGCGGTAATAGTATTGGGTAATGCTGAATTCTATGTTAAAGAAATTAAAAGTCATTATGACATGAAGAATAAAGACTTTGATATTTATCCTTTAGAACTTACTAACAAAGCAAGCATAATAAAAATTATAAAAGCAGTAAAAGTTGGTCACTTTGTACTGGTATATGCGGATGCAAATTATTCTCAACCCAATGTAAAGGAAGAAAATAATGATGTGTATTGTAATTTTTTAGATCACAAAATAAAAGCCAGACCAGGTTTTTGCAAATTAAGTTATTTAACAGGGATGCCAACAGTTTATGCATTTATGGAAAATCGAGAAGGCACCTTTCATTTAAATATTAGCGACTCTATTAATATTCAAAAAAAAGATAAGGAAGAAAACTTTCAATCCGTTATCCAATCTTTTTATTCGGAGCTTGAAAGGTATATTAATAATGCACCCGAATATTGGTTTATGTGGAATATATTTAATGATCTAATTATTAGAAATAATAATAATAGAAGTAACGATTATATCTTGAATTGCGAAACTATGGAAATGAAATTTGATATAAATAAATTCTTTTGCTTTGAATGGAAGGACAATATTTATATTCATCTAGTAGATAAATTCTCGAATATTAAAATAAGTATTGTTCTATTGGGTGCTATTGAAAACCTTTTTGACAAAAGTTTTACTATGATGGAATTAGAAAATTATTTAATAAATATTGACGAAAGTTTGATCCAGTCTATCAAAAAAGATATTTCTTTTTTATTTAAAGAAAGAATAATATTTAAAGTAAAATAAGTCTCTTATAATTTATTGTTGAATAATATTATTCTCTTTTTTAAGTTTATTATTATCATATTTTTGTAACTAGTACTTTGATTCTAAAACTATATGAATATATTAACTCTTGACATTGTTTTAAAACTACAAAACGATATAGAAATTTTACCTTTTGATTCAAAATCAGGGAATGAAGTTTATTTAATCTCAGTAGAAAACCGAAACTATACGGTTTCCAAAATTTTATATGCTATCATTAAGTTGGTAGATGGCTCCAGATCAGTTAATGATATATTAGTAAAGATTAGTGCAAACGGATACAGCCTTTCAGAAGAAAAAATTCTGAATATATTTTCATGCTATTTAATCCCAAATGGGATTGTTGTTGGCGACTGTGAAACAGTTAGTAAAAAAAAATATTATTTCTATCTTAAATACTCTCTATTATCAAAAGCCTCTCTTCATCCAATTACGAATATATTAAAATATCTATTCTCTAGAACTTATTCCATTCCCATAATGATAGGCCTATTCATATTTTTTGTACATCTAGTTATCTTTGAAAAGGCAGCTTTGGTTTCATTCACTGATATTAAGGGCTTGGACCTTATTTTATTGTATTTTATAATTTATATTACAATTTTTTTTCACGAATTGGGACATCTGTCTGCTTGCCATTTTTATAATGTTGAATATGAAGAAATGGGGGTTGGGCTGTATCTTTATTTTTTAGTCTTTTATTCTGATGTCTCAAAAACCTGGAAACTTAAAAGAAAACAGAGGATAATTGTTGATTTGGGTGGGATTTACTTCCAATTAATTGCCCTGTTTTTTCTCTACATAGTTTTCATTTTATCAAGAAGTTCTATCATTGTATATGCAATTCATTTAACGATTTTATCTATATTATTTTCACTGAATCCATTCTTCAAATTTGATGGCTATTGGCTTATTTCAGATATAATGGGTATTGAGAATTTAAGAAAACATGTCTATAATTATTTTAAAGAAACAATAAAAAAAATTTTTACTGGGAACAAAACTTCTCACAATAGCACTAGTCAAAACTTGCCAAAGGGAATAAAATATTCCTTTATTGTGTATGTTATTTTAAGCAATTCGTTTTTTTTACTAAATATTATGTATTTAGTAAATATCTTTTCATTTCGTCTTAATGATGTAAATATAAAACTTTATACAGCAATTAGAGGGTTAAGTAGCAATTTTTATAATGCAAATATATCGGGTATGTTAAGTGACCTTAATAACATATTCCCGTATTTATTGATGTTATTTTCATTTTTAATAATATTTGCTGCAAATATAAAAAAAACAATCAATGCTTTTAAAAAATATAAGGTTCAAACGGTAACAGAAGTAAAACGAGTATTATAAAATAATAGTTTTCATTTTGCAAAGATTGTTAAATGTATTTTAATGGTGTATCAGTAACTAATTTCATCTAATTGTACGATCTGGCAAAATTGTCAGAACCGCTGTATGCTAATTTATTTTTTTACTATACTAGAAATCAACCTAATAATTATAAGGTATTTAGATAATGATATATAATCAACTAATTCTAATAACAGTTCTTGGAATTTTATTTCTAAATCCAAGTTATTCTCAAAGTTATAATATAGATGAAAATAAATACCAAAAAACAATCGATCTTATGTTTTCATTCCAGATGAAAGAAGCGATTGATGAGTTGAATAACCTGCAAGAAAAAAATGCGAGTGATCCAACATTTTATTTTATTAAAGCGATAGTATACTATTACACTTCCTTGATTCATAAAAGTGGTATCTCCGATGAGTTATTTCCAACAGATATTATTACAGATGAATTTAACAACAATATTAATACTTCTATTAGTTTATCAAAACAACTTCTTAAGTCACAAAATGCTAATTGTGATCTAACGTTACTATTAGGTGCAAGTTATGGTTTTCAAGGATTGTTTTCATTAAACCAAAGTGAGTTTATCAGCGGGTATAAGAAAGGTAAAGAAGGCTATGAGGAAATTAACAAGATACTATCAAGTAATAAGAATTATTATGATGCTTACTTAGGAATAGGACTTTATAATTTATTTACTAGTTATGTCCCTTGGTATTTAAGATGGTTAATAACAAGTGGAGAAAAAAAAGAAGGATTAAAACAGATTAATCTTGTTATATCTAATTCAAAATTTAAGTTTACGAAATATTTTGCATTGATTTATTTAGATAGTTTTTACTATATGGAATATCGAGATAATCAGAGTAAAAGTATATTGAATGATAGAATAAAAGTTCTGGAAAATTTTGTATCAAAATATCCGGATAATTTTGCTATGCAAATAGATTTAGCTGGTTGCTATGAAATTATAAATAAAGATCAAGCCATTGTGGTATATGCAAATATTATAAAATATGCCCAGCAAGAAAGGAATGATATTTTACATAATTACGCAACATATTCATTGGCAGAACTGTACCAGGAAAGAAGAGAATATAATAAAGCCATTACATGTTATCAAAACATTCTTGCAAACAGCAAAAAATCAACGGTATATAATGAAAAATCAGAACTTAAAATAGCTGAAATTTATATCGTGAATGGTGAGAAACAAAAAGCTAAACAACTTTTAAATGAATTAATAGCAAAAGCATTAGACAAAAAAATAAAAGAAAAAGCGATCAATTTAAAGGAAGGATTGTAAAAACAATTTTAACTTTAAATATATCTTGTTGATCTTGGCTAAGTTTATCTAAAACGAATAAAAATAAGTATCTATCAATTAAAGATGATAAATTTAGATTGAGCAAATAGAAATATAACTTGATCGAGCAATTCGTGGTACATGGGTTACTTTTAGTCATATAATGTAACATTTGGAGAAACAAGTGCCGATTGCAAAACTGTATTAACAACACAACTTCATATTTTGCTATTTTTTGAAAAAGGAGGTGTTCTAAGGTGCATTAAAAACGTACAGTAAAAGGTAGTGTAAAAAAGATTGTGTAAATGGAAATTCCCGTGTGTAGAGCGGAACGGAACGAAGCCTGAGCGTAGCGAAGGCGAGTGAAGTGAAGCGATACACACGGGGGCGAAAAAAGTTGCTCTTGGAATAGGGCAATAAATAATTCAATTTACCATTTACAAATTATGGAGTACTACCCAATGGAACTATCAGAAAAGCTCTTAGAACAGTTCAAAAAAGATTTCGCAACGGCGAAAACATACAACGACCTCATGGGCAAAGAAGGTGCAATTAAAAAACTCATGAAAACATCTCTTGAAGCTATGCTTGATGCTGAGATCACTGATCAACTCGGTTATACGAAACACTCTCCGGCTGGCAAGAATTCCGGTAATAGCAGAAATGGGTCATATCATAAAACCGTTACCACTGATCAAGGCGCTCTTGAGTTGGAAATACCACGAGACAGAAACAGTGAATTTGAACCCATCGTTGTTAAAAAACATGAAACCCGTCTTGGTGCGATTGAAGATAAAATCATCTCTATGTACGCTAAAGGAATGACCACCCGTGATATTCAAACACACATAGAAGATATCTACGGATTAGAGATCAGTCCTACGCTCGTTTCCCAGATTACCGACAAGATAAACGATCTGGCTATTCAATGGCAAAATCGCTCGTTAGAGAGCATCTATCCGGTTGTTTTCTTCGATGCGATTCATTTCAAGGTAAAGGATGATTCCACAAAAAGAGTTGAATCTAAAGCCTCCTATACGTGTCTAGGAATAAATATCGAAGGCAAGAAAGACTTACTTGGGCTGTGGATCGGAGAAGCTGAAGGCGCAAAGTTTTGGCTCTCCGTTATGACCGAATTAAAGAACCGTGGTGTAAAGGAAATCTGTATTGCTTGTATCGATGGGTTGACCGGGTTTTCCGAAGCCATCAAGACAGTTTTCCCGGACATTAAAATCCAGAGATGTATTGTTCATCAAATCCGCAACTCGATGAAATATGTCGCATCAAAAGATCAAAAAGTTTTCGCTCAAGCCTTGAAAACAATCTACTCAGCTCCTACAGAAGCGGCTGCCTTACAAAACTTGAAAACGGTTGACGAGACTTGGGGGAAGAAGTATTTGTTGGCTATGAAATCTTGGCGTGAAAACTGGGAAGAATTGTCTACCTTTTTCCAGTATCCCCAAGAGATCAGAACGATGATCTATACCACCAATGCCGTTGAAGCTTTGCATCGTCAGTTTAGAAAAGTTACGAAAGCAAAATGTCTTTTCCCGAATGATGAAGCCTTAACGAAAATGTTGTTTTTGGTTTATCGGGATATTGCAAGAAAATGGACCATGCTGGTCAGAAACTGGTCGATGGTTATTGGTCATTTTTCTATTATCTTTGACCATCAAGTTGAACCTTTTTTATGATTCAACTACTTGCCATTTACACAAACTATTTTACACACTCTTTACAAGTGATTAAATCATCATTAGTTGTTGCGGAGATTATTAATTAGTGTCAATAAGTTCGACCAGTATCCGCCGCCCAATAACAGTAACAGTTATATTCATTGCCATTACATTGTTGGGCATTTTTTCTTTTTTCAATATTGGCATAGACCT
>PCUD01000119.1:0-996 GCA_002786785.1 Ignavibacteriales bacterium CG18_big_fil_WC_8_21_14_2_50_31_20
GGAATTCCTGAGAGTATGTCAACTTATTCTGAAGACAAAAAATTATTTGAAACTGAATTTATTGACCTAGAAATTGAAAAGGAAAAATTATTATTACAAAAAGTTAATTTAGTATCTAGTTTGGATTCTCTGAATAAAATAAATGTTGATAAACAGATTGAAAAGGAACAAGAAGGCATTTTAACTTTATTAGACTGTAATAGGGAAGAGTTCCTACAATTTGGAAGAGAAATTGAAACAGTTAGAAACAATGCAATTGAGAAAGAATTGTCAAAAGATAGTGTTTCATATCAATTTGATTTATTGCAAAAAAATAAAATTAGTGCTCATCCAGAATATTTTTCACAAGTTAATATTGATATTAAATCCATTCTAGATAATTGGGTTGTAGATGTACCAATTAAATATTATAATGTAGTCAAGGGTGATAACTTATGGAAGATTGCATCTAAAAATGAAATTTATAATAATCCATTTTTGTGGATTAAGATATTTGAAGCAAATAGAGATTTAATTAAAGATCCAAACAAGATTTACGTTAATGATAGGATAATTATTCCTGAAATTAGTTCCGATGAGATTGAAAAATTTAATTCTTTATTTAGAAAATGGAAAAACAAGAATATTAAATGAGAAGTATTTTGCCGCTAAAATATGTGTATATAAAGAGAAAATTATGCTATATGGTGTTTATTATATTAGCACTTGTTATTTTAACAAATTGTGTTGATAAATTTGTTGCCCCTGATAATTCACCTTCTACAAATCAAGTTATCAGTGATACTTTGTATATTCAAAAAACTCCAATTTGGACTGGCTTTAATAGACCACAGGATATACTTATTGGGAAAGATAATTTTATTTATATAGCTGACACAGATAATGATAGAATCGTTTTATTGAACCTTGCAGGTCATGTGCTTGGTGAAAGACAAATAAAAAAACCTGTTGCACTTGCTCAAGATTTTCAATTAAATATAATTGTATGTGCACAAT
>PCUD01000119.1:1040-9152 GCA_002786785.1 Ignavibacteriales bacterium CG18_big_fil_WC_8_21_14_2_50_31_20
TGATTTTTTAAGACCTGATAGGGAATATACTGGAGTTACTTCTTTTTATGATAATAGTTTCTATATTTCTCGAAAAGGTCCTAGTAATGCAACTTTAATTGACCCCGATAATTCAATTCTAATTTTTAGAAAAAAAGAATTAGCAAACGGTTCAAAAATTGACACACTTATTGGTCGCGTTCCGTTACTTGAACCTTCTGGAACTGGATTAATGTCGGCTAATAATATAAGCTCGCTTACTTCTTTTTCTGGAAATAAATTAGATATGGTTGTTACTATTACTGGTGAAAACAGTTTTAAAACTCAAGTACTTGAATATGTGCATACTGAAGATTTTTCTGGTTATAGAAATAAACTTTCTCCATTTGTTACAAGTATGATGACCGTAGCAAAATTTGAACAACCAGAAGGAATTACTTTAGACATATTTGATAATGTTTTTGTTGCAGATGCTGCCAAAGACTCAATTTTCAAGTTTAATTCTTTTGGTGATGAAATGGAATCATTCGGTGGACCTAAAGTATTTAGTTCACCCCATGCTGTAGCTTATTATGATAAAACACTTTATGTTGCAGATACAGACAATAACCGAATTTTGAGATTTGTTCTTTCAACAGATATAGATTAAATATATATAATTAAATTCTACTCATTTAAGTAATAATATCTATATTGTTGCTTTGTGCAGTTATTTTGGAGAATTCGTGAAAAAATACATTTCAATTTTTGTAGTTTATTTCCTTTTAATATTTTCATTTACAACCTTAGCCCAATCAGTTATAATTAACGAAGTTTATAATTCAAGTAGTAGTGATGAATGGATTGAATTATTAGTCCTTCAAGATGACTTGGATATGAGGAATTGGAGCATTGTTGATTTTAGTTCAAGTGGATCAGTTCAACAGCCATTAAATTTTACTACTAATTTATTATGGAGTAAATTATCAAAAGGGACAGTAATTATTATCGGCAGATCCGAAAATACATTTGCAGAGGATGTTGATATTTCTGATGGTAAACTAATTGTAAAATCAAATAACGCAAGCTATTTAACTGGAAATGTGTTTTTAGTAGCCGGCTCGTCAGAAGCAATTCAAATTAGAAGCAATACAGGCTCACATATTCATGGAATTTCGTGGGGAAGTGCAAACTCTGGCAGTTTACCTGAGCCAAAAGTACATTTCTCAGAATCCTCATCAAGCCAAACTTCTCGTTTTTTTAATGAAGATGATTTATCTAAAATTGATGCTACTGGTAACTGGACCTTAAATGGAACTCCTACTTTAGGTATTGGTAATACACCAAATAATTTAAGTTGGATTAGTTCTATGCGTGCACGTTCTGAGGGCTCTGGAACAATTGCAATTACTCCAACATCAGTTTCTGGAGATTCACTGATTGATATAAATTTTAACTACAAACGCGATACTCAGTTTAGTATTAATTCACTAAAAATAGTTTTACCAAATGAATTCACATGGTCAAATGATATTGCAGATATTTCTTTTTCGGAATTTAATTCGGATATAACTATTATAAACGACACCATTTCATTTAGTAATGTTGTATTTATTACTGACTCCATCAGCATTCTTTTAAAAAATGTTACTTCTCCATTATTTACTGGAAATTACAAATTTGAATTTTTATCCGGAAGTAATAACACGGTTGCTCTTGTTGGGCCAACACCAATAATTACAGTTTTTGGTGCACCAATTCCAATTTCGGATGTAAAATTAAATGATGAAAATGGAGTTTCAACTAAAATGGGTGAACTTGTGACTGTTAGGGGAATTATTACAGTTGGTAGTGAGTTTGGAAGTCCAAGTTACATTCAAGATAACAGCGGGGGAATGTCTATTTACGGACCAGATCTAACAACTGCCGTAACAGTTGGAGATGAAATTGTCGTTTCTGGAAATATTACCCAGTTTAGTGGACTTAATCAAATTGAAAATCCAATTCTTCACGAAATTGTTAGTAGCAATAATAATCTTGATATTTTAACAGCTACTCCAACTCAATTAGCAAATGATGGAGTTGGCGGAGTAGAAGTTTATGAAGGCATGCTTGTAAGAATAAATGGAGTAACCGTTACAGAAATTGCAGGAAGCCCCGTTGCTAATTGGGAATATAAAAATTATAGACTTTCGGGTTCTTCACCAACTGATATAATTGATGTTAGAATTGATAATAATACTACAATAATTGGCACTCCAGCACCAGCAGGGGTCTTTGATATTATTGGAGTTTTAAGCCAATATAAAACTGAAGCACCTTATATTGGTGGTTATCAAATAATGCCTCGTTTTCCTTCTGATATTATATCTAATGGACCAATAATTGCAAAATATCCCGAAGAAGTTAATTTAACTGAAAATTCAATAACTCTTCAATGGTCAACATTTAATACAAGTAATTCAAGAATCCGATATGGAAAAACACGTGATTATGAATTAGGTGTTATTGAAACTGATGATTCTTTAAGAACATTGCATTCAGTTTCGGTTTCAGGTTTAGAAGTTGCCACAATATATAATTTGCAAGCGTTTTCGGTAGCTAATTCCGATACAAGTTTTTCTGGAAATATTGTTTCAAGTACAACTTCTGGTTATCCAACAACTGGTGAAATTAACATTTATTTTAATAAGTCAATAAACGAAAGTGTTGCAACTAGCTCATCTGCTAATGGAAATGTTGACTTAAAACAAAAAACTATTGATAGAATTAATAATGCGACCCATTCAATTGATATCGCAATTTATAGCCTTAGTGGTACTGTTGGGGCAAATATTGCAACAGCATTAGTTAATGCAAAAAATCGTGGAGTAAAAGTTAGAGTAATTGGTGAATATGATAACAGAACTACTGCTCCTTGGTCAACTCTCCAAAGTAATGGAATTCCATACATAAACGATGCTTACGGAAACAATGATGGTGCAGGACTTCACCATAATAAGTTTTATATTTTTGATTTTAATGGTGGTGATGCTGATAAAGTATGGGTTATGATGGGTTCGTGGAATGCAACCGATCCTGGGACAGATGACGACAGACAAAACGTAGTTGAAATTCAAGATGTTGCACTTGCTGGTGCTTATACAGCTGAGTTTAATGAAATGTGGGGCAGTAATACAAGTCAACCAAATAGCTCTCTTTCAAGATTTGGAGCAAGAAAACTAAATAATACACCTCACAATTTTATTATTGGTGGAAAGAAAGTTGAAAGCTATTTTAGCCCAAGTGACAGAACTACTTCATATATAGGCAAAACTCTTGGTAAAGCTGAAAATTCAATCAACGTTTCTATGCTTACTTTCACAAGAAAAGAACTTGCTGATTCAATAATTGCATTAAAAAATGATGGTGGCAAAACAAGAGTTATTTTAAGCAACGACACTGATTTAGGTACTCAATTTCAGTTTCTTGACGAAAATGGCGTTGATGTTTTAATTAAAGGTGGTGGTGCTGGATTCCTTCATCATAAATATGCAATTATAGATGCAGAAGCTACTGAGAAAACTTCTTATGTTGTAACTGGTTCGCATAACTGGTCTTCCGCTGCAGAAAATAGAAATGATGAAAACACATTAATTATTAAGGATAATCAAATTGCAAATTATTATCTACAAGAATTTACTGCAAGATATTATGAAGCTGGTGGGGCCGATTCAATAGTTATTACAGCAATTAAAGATGATATAACTCCATTTGAGTTTTCTTTATCTCAAAATTATCCAAATCCTTTTAACCCAAGTACAACAATAAATTATTCAATTCCTCGTAGTTCAGAATTTAATTCTGGGCAACAAACATCGTTGAAAATTTATGACATACTTGGCAGAGAAGTAGCAACTCTTGTTAATAGGCAACAAACTGCTGGTAATTATTCAGTAAAGTTTAATGCTTCAAATTTTACAAGTGGAATATATTTTTATAAATTGCAAAGTGGAAGTTTTTCAAAAAGCAAAAAAATGATTCTAATGAAGTAAAATATATTCGTATAATTAAATAACATTTTTTCACAAATTAAGAGGAAATAAAATGAGTAAAATCTTCAAATTATTTACAGCTTTGATTCTGTTTGCAGGATTAAACATGGTCAATGCTCAAGTATTTATTACTGAGCTAGCTGACCCCAACAATAATGCAGGTGGTAGGTATATCGAGCTATATAATGCTGGGGCATCTGAAGTTGACTTTACGGAAGGCTCTAACTGGCGTATAGATAAATATACAAATGCTTCCGCCACTGTTAGTCAAACACTAAACCTAACAGGTACTATTCCAGCAGGTGGTTTTTATATAATTGCTACTGGGGTTATTGATACTGATTTCTTAACACTTTATGGTGTTGATGCTGACCAATTTGATGGTGCAGATAATAATGTTGCTGGAAGCAATGGCGATGATAATTTAGAACTTTATGATGGAACTGGTACTTTAGTTGACCAATTTGGTGTGCCTGGTGTTGATGGAACTGGTACAAATCATGAATTTGAAGATGGTAGAGCAGAAAGAGTTGCAACAGTAACTTCTGGAAATCCAGTTTGGGATGTTGCTGAATGGAATATTGATAGTGATGCTCCAACTGGTGATGGACCACAAGATGCACCTGGTGGTTTTGATCCAAGAGTTTGGCCTCCAGTAGAAATTACACCAATTGCTTTATCAATTTTTCAAATTCAGTACACTGATAGTACTGATGGCGATTCAGAATATGTTGATTCTGTAGTTACAACCACTGGGGTTGTTACTGCAATTACAGGTACTGGATTTTACATGCAAGACTCAGCAAAATCATGGAATGGTATTTATGTTAATTCAACAACTACAGTAACTTTGGGTGATAATGTTACTGTTACTGGTACTGTTCAAGAAAGCTTTGGGTTAACTCAAATTACAAGCGTTTCAGATGTAACAAATAATGGTGCGGGAGTTCTTCCTGTTGCATTAACTGTTGGAACGGGAGTTGCATCGGCCGAAATGTATGAATCAGTTCTTTTAACAACTACTGGAACTTGTGACAATGCCGATTTAGGATATGGGGAATGGTCAATTAATGATGGAACAGGTTCTGTTGGTTTTGATGATCTTATTTACGTTGTAACACCAACATTAGGGTGGGATTACACAGTAACTGGACCAATGACATATTCATATAGTGCCTTTAAAATACTTCCAAGAGATGCTAATGATGTGATAGAAACAGAAGTTCTACCATTAACAAACGATTTAAATATAACATTTGAAGATGATTCTGAAGTTACAAAATGGAGTCATTTTGATGAGCCAAATGTTTATACAACCGAAGTGCACGACCCTACAGGTGGTGTTGCTGGTAGTGGTGCATTGAAATTAGGTGATGGTGGATATGCAATGTTTGATAAACGAAAAATTTATACTACTAATGGAGGTTATTTTACATTAAGCATCGATATTAAAACACAGGGATGGGCTGTACCAGAAACTTATAAATTATTTATAGATATTCAAGATTTTTCAGCAGTTGCCCCTATTCAAATTAATTCTGATTCTGGGTTTACTACTTTTACTATGACTGGTACTGCAATTGCAGATTCGGGTTATATAAAAATTACTGGTGGCAATACTGGAGGTCAAAATTATATTTGGATTGATAATTTAGTATTTGATGATGACGCTGTTGAACCTCCTCCTTACTATTTAGCTGGAGATTTCCAAGGTTGGGATCCTTCATCAACTCCATTGTTTGACGATGGAACTAATGGAGATCAAGTTTCTGGTGATGGTATTTATTCATTAGAATATTCAATAACAACAAGTGGATTTCATGAATGTAAAATTACAAATGGTACTTGGGATGTAACTTGGCCAACTGCAAACTATTGGTTTTCAACAACGGTAGATGCACAAACGGTCTTATTTACATTTAATGCAAACCAAGTTGGTGATGGATGGTTACCAGATCAATACATTCTTAGTACAAATGAAGTAAAACCAATTGATCTTGTTGCTGTAGGTAGTTTTCAAAGTGCAGAAGGGGAAACTGGAGATTGGGTTAATAATAGCACTATAACAGCGATGAATGACGCTGGTATAGATGGCGATTGGCTCGCTGGTGATGGAATATTCTGTTATCATATGACTTCACTACCTACTGGAACATATTCAGCAAAAGGAGTTAAAACTGGAGAATGGAACGGATGGGGAGCTGATGGTAGAAGTGTAGATGCAAAAAACATAGATTTTACAACTACTAGTGCTAACCAAGACGTTTACCTTTATGTAAATGTTAATACTGGAAGATCATTTTTAACTTTTGATGCAATTACCCCAGTTGCTTTGCCAAAAATATTTTTCTCAGAATATATTGAGGGAACGAGCAATAATAAAGCAATAGAGATTTATAATGGCGAAGATACAGAATTGGATTTAACACAATTTGTAATACTAAATGGTGGAAATGGTGGATATTGGTCGAGTTCACATTTATTCCCAGCAAACTCAAAATTAGCATCTGGTGATGTATGGGTAATAGTAGCAGATCAATTATCAGCAACTTATTATGATACAACTAAAGCAGATGAAGTAATACCATATTCACCAGTAAGTCCAGTACATTATAACGGAGATGATGCACGAGCTATTGCAATGATAGTTGGTACAGATACTACTCTAATAGATGTAATTGGTTTAGTAAATGGTATTGATCCAGGTACTGCATGGAATGTTGGCGATACTCTAAATGCGACAGCAAATCATACATTAGTTAGAAAATCCACCGTTACAAGTGGACAAACCGATTGGACATTATCTGCAGGTACTGATAATGCAACATCTGAATGGGAAATATATCCACAAAATACATTTAATTATCTTGGGCAACATCCAGGTGAAGCTGTTGTAGTTATTACAGAACCATTGGTTGCGGCACCAACACCAACAGTTGATTCCTCTAATGTTATCTCTCTTTTTAGTAATGCTTATAATAATGCAGTTGTAGATACGTGGTCAACAAGTTGGGATCAGGCAGATGTAGCTGATACACAAGTTGTTGGTAATGATACAAAACTGTATACAAACCTAGTTTATGCTGGCATTGAAACGGTAGCACAAGTTATTGATGCTTCTAAAATGACTCATTTCCACATGGATATTTGGACACCAGATGCAACTGAAGATCCTGCAGCATTTAAAATTAAACTTGTCGATTTTGGTGCCGATGGAGTTTGGGGTGGTGCAGGAAGTGATGATGTAGAGCATGAGATTTCTATCACTGCTGCAACAACACCAGCATTAGCAACTGGCGAATGGGTTTCTATAGACCTACCATTATCAGATTTTACCGGACTTACAACTACTAGTCATATGGCTCAATATATTATCTCAGGTGACCCAAATACGGTTTATGTTGATAATATGTATTTTTATAAAGCTCCAAATCCAATTCTTTTCTCAAATTTTGAATCAGGACTTGGTGATTGGACTTCAGTAAGTGTAACAAGCACAAAAGATTGGGCTCAAGCAACAGGAACCGGTGCAAATGGAACAGGTGCTTTTGCTCAAGCTAATGGATATGGACAAGATACACTTAGCAATGATTATTTAATTGCTGGACCATTTAATCTAAATAATTTTACTGAAGAATATATGGAATTTTGGTCAGCTGCAAAATATGGCAAAGTTGATACTGAATTAACTCTTGAATATTCAACTGATTATGATGGTTCTGCTAATCCAGAAGCATTTACTTGGACAGAATTAAGCTTTACTTTGCCAGTCGATTTAAATGATACTTGGACATTTTCTGGAAAGGTTGATCTTTCAACTATTAGCAGTGATGTGGTTTATATTGCTTTCCATTATTTAAGTAATGGTACCGATATTGGTCGTAAAAAAATTGATGAAGTTGGTATTTATGGAACTCCAGAACAAGGTGTTGATTTACCTCCTGTAATTGAAAGTGTTAATAGAAATGTTATAATTCCAGATGCAAATGCAAGCACCGAAGTTACTGCTGTTGTTTCCGATGACAAAGGTGTAGCAAATGTAAATTTAATATACAGTAACGATGGAGTAATTTTCACCTCAGTTGCAATGAGCAATACCTCTGGAAACAATTGGGTTGGC
>PCUD01000119.1:9177-9908 GCA_002786785.1 Ignavibacteriales bacterium CG18_big_fil_WC_8_21_14_2_50_31_20
CTATTGAAAACATTAAAAGACAAACCGAAAATGGTGTGTTAGAAAATCCAAACGTTATGGCTAAAGTAACTGGAACTGTTTCAGCTGGAACAGGAACTTATTCAGCTGGTAGAATTGAAGCTTATATTCAAGATGAAACAGCAGGTGTCCTTGTAATAGCTTTTGGAACAGTAACTCCCGCAATGGTTGAAAATAACAGTTATACAGTTACTGGAAAAATAATTCAATATTATGGTTTAATTGAAATTGAACCAAAAACTCCAGATACTGATATTATTGATAATGGTGCAGATACTGCATTAGTTCCTATTACTGCAACACTTTCTGAAATTAATAGTAATCCAGAATTTTATGAAAGTCGTCTTGTGAAAGTAGAATTTGCTGAATTATCCTCACAAACTGCATGGTTATCAGGAAACACATCTGGTTCAACAATGAAAATATTTGTTGGAACAGACACTTTAGATTTACGTGTAGATGCCGATACCGATATATGGGGTTCTGAATCACCAGAATTTCCTAACGATATTACTGGCGTTTTAGGTCAATATGATTCAAGCAATCCTTACAATTCTGGTTATCAATTAATGCCACGTAGATTAACAGACTTCGAAAAATCTGTTGGTGTTGATGGTGAAAATGGTATTCCAACGGTTTATGCTTTAAGCCAAAACTATCCAAATCCATTTAACCCAAGTACTAAAATTAAATTTAGCTTGCCAGAAAATGGA
>PCUD01000119.1:9917-10277 GCA_002786785.1 Ignavibacteriales bacterium CG18_big_fil_WC_8_21_14_2_50_31_20
CTGTTGAGTTTAATGCTTCACAACTTTCTAGTGGAATTTATTTTTACAGGTTAAAAGTGAACAATTTCACATCAGTAAAGAAAATGATTTTGATGAAATAGTGTCAAAATAGTTTTTGCAAAAAAGCCCAACTCTCAAAAGGAGTTGGGCTTTTTTTTGATTGAAAAATTTACTCATTATTGTAGTTTAAGGACATAAATATTCTTTTGAAAAGAAGGCAAGATATTATGAAAACATTTTATTCAGTTTTAGTTTTTTTATTATTATCTTATAAAGCCTACCAATTAAATTGACTTTTTGAGACTGTACCATATTTTGTGTAAATGGCAGAATTCTTATTTGATAAACCCCAAATATGCA
>PCUD01000056.1 GCA_002786785.1 Ignavibacteriales bacterium CG18_big_fil_WC_8_21_14_2_50_31_20
TGAAACATTACCAATACCAAGTGGAAGTTTGACACCAGCACCTGCAGTAAGACCTTGTTCATCTACATTTATTTTATACCCAGCGCGTAATTGAACAATATTATTATAAGAATATTCACCACCAAGAGAAATATTTTCACTATTATCATTTGGATGATTTAGCTGAATTGATGTTGTAATTCTGTTTTGCTCAGTCTGCCAAGGTTCAAGTGCAAAACCTATTCTAAACATAGTTGGCGGTGAAAATGCTTGCCAATCTGAATTAGTTCTTCCACCCCAAAGAGTAACTTCGCCATCAGGAGAAATTTCATTCCCAAAATTAGTAATTGAAACTGCAAAACGAGTTGTGCCTAATCCAGTCCAATATAAAGTTCCAAAATCGATTAGAACTCCACGCATTTTAAGCCTATCAAGTGTTTCTTCAACATAACGAATTGAAGCACCAACACTAAATTGTTCTGTCATTTTACGAGAATACGAAACAGAAAAAGCTATATCGCCAAAAGCAAAAAACTGACCAGTACCAGAAGGATTAAATTCATCAGTAACTTCCATATTCTCCATGTGTAAAGAACTTAATGATATTCCAATAACATCACTTGCAGAGAATTTGTAGAAAGCACCAATAAATTCTTGACTAATATCTGCCACCCAACTATTGTGTGAAAACATTACTTCATTTTGGTTTGCAAAGACTAATCCAGCAGGGTTCCAGTAAAGGGCAGATGCATCATCGGCTACAGCAATAAAAGCATCTCCCATTGCAGTGGCTCTACCACCAATACCAATTTTAAGAAATTGAAGAGTAGATATTCCGGCACGCTGTCCGCCAAGTGTTGGGAAAAATTGTGCATTACTTTTTACGGTAAATAATAGTATAAGTAGTAATATTATTGTTTTATTTTTCATTCATTTTAATTTTAATTATCGATTGCCATTCTCGCACGTTTCTATCGGGAATCATATTCTATTTATAGATTCCCGATAAGAGCTGACATTACCTTAAATTTAATTTGTTTTTCTGTCATTGTTATTTATTACTTATTTATTACAATTAAAATCTAAAACCTACACCAAATTTTACATTACGTCTTGTTAAATATCTTGCTGGATTATAAGGATAAGCAGATATTGGTGATTGCAAATCTGGATATTTTGGATCATTCCACGTTGAAGGAGTTGGGTCACCATACTCATAAGCCCTTCCAGTAACTGGATTTATAATAGCCGAATTTTGCCAATCTAGTATATTATTCACTTCAATTAAAAAAGTAAGAGTGGTTTTACCAATATCTATAGATTTCTCAAAATTTAAATCAATATAAAACCAATCTTCACCTATTGAAGCACTTCTATTTTCAATATCGGATACATATTCTGGACGACCATCAGTATCATACTGACCAGTAGAAATATATTGAGTATATCTTTTGCCAGATTCATAGAAAAATCTTATGTAAAAATTGTAATCATCTAAAATTCCAGGAGCAAAACCAAACAACGGTTCTCCTTTTTGAACGTAGAAATTAAGTGAAGCAAAAGTAGTGATTGGTCTATCCCAACCCATATAAGTTTCTTTAATTGATTCGTTCAAATCACCACGTAAAATAAGAACACCTTCATCGGCAGATGATGATTTTCCAGTAATTGTGGCATAAGAAAATGAAAACAATCCTGTAAACCATTTGCCAATTCTCTTTTTGTATTCCAATTCAACGCCACGTGAACGTGCATAATCCAGATTTGCATATGTGATAAATGATTGACTAGTAAAACGAGCCGATTGAATTTGAGCAGTTCTTGTAGATACATAATCAAAAATATCTTTGTAATAAGCAGTAACTGTTAAAACGTCATCTGTTGAAAATTGGGTTTTTATACCTAATTCATAAGCAACGGTAGTTTCTGGATTAAGATTTGGATTTCCGAAACGTTGAAATGAAGATTGCGCATTTGAAGGCGACATTTTTGCATAAATATATTCTGGACGAGGCCATTTACTAAAATGCCCATAAGAGAAAAATAATGTTTGGAAATCAGAAACTGGATGCGAAATACCCAATCGCGGAGACATTCTCATTTTAAATCTTTGACCATTAAGCCACTTATACGAATCTGTGTAATAATCCTCGCGAATTTGGTCTGGAATTGTAACAACATCCGGATTTGCAACTGCATCATCAACAAATTTTCCAGGGAACCAATAATCTACTCTAAGTCCAAAATTTAGGATCATTCCACTAAAATTAATATTATCCTGTGCATAAATAGAACCAACGGCTGGAAATACTTTATAAATATCATTATTCAAGCCAAGTTCACCAATCCATGGTTTATAAATATCAACAACTTGCATTTCTTGAAAAGCCATATAAAAACCAGCTTTAAACTTATTCTTTTCATCAAAAAAGCTTGTTAAATCACCTTTGAATGAAATTTCGTCAATATAATGGTCACGCCAAGTTGTTGGATTTCCAACATCCCAAAAACCGTCACCAGGAATTACTCCAATTGTATCATTCTCTAAATTATAATATTCTATTGGGAATGTTACAATATCTTTTTGTTCAGTATAATCGTTGTAATATTTTCCATTTGCATCGGCACGTAAATTGGAGAAAAATTTATTTATCTTCAATTCATAAAATGTGTTTTGATTAAGAGTATGAGTCCAACTAATATTATGGAAACTATTTTGATGTGTAAAAGTATTTGCACTATCAAGTATGTTTTGGAAAACATATTGATAGCCAGGACTTGGTTCAACATATTCCAAATTTGATTGCAAAGATTGCGAATTTTGGTTTATGTTCACTGATTGGTTGTATGAATAAGATAATTTTTGAGTTGAGGTAATATTATAAGTAAGTTTTCCCATCCAAAACCAAGTATTTGAAGCTTTGGGTGCAAAAGTTGTTCCACCAAATGTTGATGAATATAATTGTTTTGGAACTGGTTTATAATATCCTTGAGTTATTCCATCTGTTAATCCCATATAAAATGAGCCAAAAAATGTAATTTTTCCAGGTATTTCTATTCCAAGTGCTGGAAGAAAATAATGAGTAATAGGTTCTGGACCAGATAAACTTGCTTCCAAAATTTCAACATTAAAAACATGATTTGATGTTTTTCCATTACCAAAATCATCTCTTTTATATGAAACAGAACCAGAATAATTTTCTCGTCCTTCACGAGTTTTAACATTAACAATTCCTGAAGTTGCTTGTCCATATTCTGCGTTAAATCCACCAGTAATCACTTCAACTTCTTCAATTGCATTTGCACTCATTTCAAGTCCAAATCCAGTTCCTGCAAGTGGATCTTGAACTGAAACACCATCGAGTAAAAAAGCATTTTCGTAAGCTCTACCACCACGAATATGAATTGCATTATCAGATTTAACAACTCCAGCTTGCTGAGTTACAACATCTTGAATATTTTCGATAACTGCATTTTCAATATCTTCACGCGAAATTGAGGATTTACTTTGCGTATCCTCAACATCAAGCATAGGCTTTTCGCCAACAATAATAACATCTTGCCCAATTGTTAAGGATGTTTCTTCTAACCCAACATTAAGAACTGTAGTACTATTGCTTTTAATAACAATTCCTGTAAACTTCATTGCTTTATACCCAATGAAAGAAACAGCAACGGTATAAGTACCTGGAGATATGTTATCCATAACATAATTTCCGTCAAAATCAGTTGCTGCTCCGTAATATGTTCCTTCAAGTAATAAATTTACACCAGGAAGTGGAGTATCGGAATTGGTTTTATCTTTAACAATTCCCTGCAATTTTCCACTTTGTGAAAACATAATTGTAGAAGTAAAAAGCAATATATAAATGAGTAATTTTTTCATCAGTTTATAATTATACATTTTTGTCAGATGGTGCTCGCATTTATAATAATCCATTTTAATTTCAATATTTTGATATGCTCGGTTCACACTACATTCCAAATTCGTCAATGAAAACTTTTTCTATTAATGCTTTAACTGAACCTTCAATTGCATTAGATTGATGAAGTGGTAAACCTATAAAAAATATTTTTTTATCATTAGTAATTAATGATATTTTGCCATTTATTTGCGGACTTGATAAATTGTGAATTCCTTGTGCACTTAATTGACTTGGAAGATAAGTCCTTACATAGCTTATAGTAGTAGCTGTTCGTAATTGGGGATAATCGCTAAAATTAACAAGTGAGTCAGAAACTGGGGTTGCATTAGCGCCTGGAAACATAAAATTTAATGCCTTTACTTCTCCAAAGCCTTCAATAGGAAGAAAGCTTTGAATTGTTGCTAAATCAAAAGTATATGCTGTTGATGGCTCTTGTAAAGTCATTGAATAAGCAATTTTTCCACCAGAGACAACGTATTTTTGAGTGATAGAACTTGTTAATTCCAAAGATGGAGAAGAATCAGAATACCAATAAATATATTTAAATAATTTTATTGTTTCAAGAAATGTAATATTTGGAAATGGAAGCGAAGTTGCTTCAATATCCATTACATCATATTTAGTTGCAATTCTTCCATTATCAATTGTTGAAAACAAATTACTATAAAAAGAAATTGCATCTGTTCCACTTGAATAATCATCAACAACAAGAAAATTGCCTTTTGGTTTTTTAATAAACCAAGTTCTACTTGTATCTGGCAATGGAATAATTTCGGATGTTGAACCAGAAATATCAGTTGCTCTAACATACAATCTATTAAAGTCATCCAATTTAATTCCTGTAATAGTCTTTTCAAATATTTTATCTTCAGATCCATTAATCAATATTTCTAATTCGGGTTCTAAAGCATTTACATCCTTAATACGTAATGTCACTAATCTTGTATTTCCTGGTAGATTTACTGCCAAGTCAATATCATTAATTGCTAAATCAATGCTAACTATTGATTCATCGCCATCTAAATCGGTTGCATCCCAACCAACTGTAATTACTGGGAATGTTGCTTCTGGAATAACACTTTCTTTATTCCACTCAACAATTGGGGGTGAATTCTTAATTGGGAATTTTAATTGTGCAGGAGTTTGATCAATCATTCCAATATCAAAGTAATTTTCGCCAACATCCCAAGAATTATTTCCATTTTTATCAGTAAAAGGTTCTGCACCTATATCAGTATTATTCCAAAGAACTGAATTATCGTATTTACCATTTCCTTGAACATCGCATGCAATAATTTCAAGCATGTAAGTTGTATCAGCCGAACCAATTGGAAGTGAAAAGACACTATCGGTGGAAGTTGTAAAATTCCATTTAGTATCAATTCCAACCCAGCGGAAATAATAACCTAATACAATTCCGTCAGGATCTTCTCCCCACCAGTGGACTTGTAATCTGCTTTTTTGCTGATTAACTGAATCAGGGTTATTAGGAAATAAAAACAAACCTGTTTCCGGAGCTTTATTATCATTCTTAGGTTCATTACTAAGTTCGGTACATGCAAAAACTGTTATAATGAGAATTAGAATGATTGAAATATTTGTTTTAAGTTTTTTCATTTAATAATATTTATTTTTCTCATATTTCAAGAACCCACCCCATTAATCCCCTTCCAAGAGGGGAAACAATTACTTCCCGCAACTTTGGAACGGTAAACACATTCCCCTCTTGAGAGGGGTTAGGGGTGTGTTTCAAGTCTAACTTATTTTAATAATAATAATTTTTTTGAAGCAACAAAGCTACCAGCTTCAATTCTGTAAAAATATACACCACTTGATAAATTTGCTGCGTTAAATTGAACATTGTAAACACCAGCATTTTGTTCTTTATTAACAATGGTTGCAATTTCACGGCCAAGCATATCAAATACTTTTAATTTAACATTTGTAACTTGTGGAATGGAGTAACTAATTACAGTTGTTGGATTAAATGGATTTGGATAATTTTGTGATAATGAAAATACTTCTGGTATTTCAATATTTTCTTCAACATCTGTATATCCAACAAAATCATCATCCGTTCTTGGAATTAATTTAAAATTACTGAATGAGAAGTAAAGAACACCAACAAGTTCATCAAATTTAGCTGCTTCTAAAACTCTAACTGGTTCATTTTCAAGTGTAGCATCCCAGAAATTGTGGTAATTATTCCCACCATCTTGTAATTCAACTCTTGTTCCAACACCTGTTCCATCTGCAACCAACATTTCACCAAAGTTACTATTTGAACCAGAAGCATTAGGACCAACACCGCCATCAGCATTTTCATCAATAACACTTACATTTGAATATTTAATTAAAACACCTTCATAAGATTCTGCTGGTAAAACACCACCACGAGAAGCACCGACAATTGCTGTCTCAACTGCAGTAGGTTCTGGACCAACTCCATCATTTCCTAAAACAGCAACTTGAACGCCTTGATCTAAATTACCAATACGTGTTACACCAAAAGTTTCATTTACAATACCTGTAACAGATACTTTGTCATTTCTAACTAATGTTTCTGTTTGGGTTCCAAATATTTGAATTCCACTCCAAGCACCAATACCATTTTGAATATAAACTTGTGCACCAGTACTTCCATCTCCAGGAATATCTGTAACACTTGAAGTAACAACACCTTCAACAGTTACTGTGTAATTATGATAACCACTATAACCACTTCCATAAGGCGAATATTGAACATCTTTAATTGTTAATGGTCTATCTAAAACGAAATAAAAATATTTACCATTAACTGTATCAGTTGGTGAATATGAAACATTTCCTTCGTTATCATAAGCTTTAACAAAATATGAGACAAAAGCTGAATCATTTAATGCTGGGATTGTAGCACTCCAAACTGAATCATTATCAGCACTCATTGAAACTGGTGTTTGGCGAACTTCATCAATTGAATAAATAACTTGTGCAGAACCAATTGTTCCATCTCTATCTGTAAGTGTTGCACTTACTTTTACATTATCGCCATATTTTACTTCCGCTAAATCTCTAACAACATCAGATATGTTTGGAGGAAATACTTCACCATAAACCACATCATCTTCATATACTGGGTTAATCATAAACCAACCACCAGTAATATTTGTTCTTGTTTCAATATATCCACGAATTTTTAAAAGCTTCGTTCCTGGTAATGGTGCTGGTGTTCTTCTATAATAATCAGAATTATTTCCAACAATTATAGCAGAATTATTTTCATCAAATATTTTATAAGTATTATAACCGATAATTGCAGGATCAGTAGCAGTCACATTTTGAAACTCAACATAAACGTTTTCCCATTTTTCAGCAAGATAATTTGGGTTACTACTTCCCTTTTCAACTAAAGAATCTAAAGTTAAAATTACAGGTTTTGGACGCGCTTGCATTCCAATAATATCAGAAGCTTGGAAATCAACTGCAGTAAGTTGAGTTGTTGTATAGTATTCAGTGACTGTAGTTTTAAATTTTACTATAAGTCCTGTATCCAAAATTGCAAATGAGCCTGAAGCTTCAGGGTCTCGAACCAAAATACCAGACCATTCTCTATCATTTGGGTCTTGTAAAAAAACAGCCGCAGCACCAGAATGCAATGTTCGTGTACTATCTGGATTTGCACCTTCATAAGGTGCACACATAACAACACCAGTAACAATAACAGTATCACCAGAAACAGCAAGAGCAGGTTTTGGTTCTGAATGAGCAGCACCAGCAGTTAAAAGGGCTTCGTTAGTTTGATATTGAATATCTCTAATTGATACCTCTGGATAGCTTTGAGCAAATAAATTACTTGCAAAAAATCCCAGTAAGATTAATAAATATAATTTTTTCATTTTTTCCTCATCTACTTAATAACTAAAAATTTTCCAACTTTAATATTTTCGTTACTAATATCTTTTACACTAAAAAGATATAAACCTGTTGCAATTGCTTGGTCGTGATCACTAATTAAATCCCATGCTTCCTCACCACCTGACATTTTTTGTTTTTCATCAGAAGCATAAGTCTCAAACCAACGCAAATTTGAACCATTACTTTCACTATTGTGATAAATTCTTTTTACAATATCACCAGAAAGAGTATAAATTGTAATTTCACATTCAGCAGGCAAATTGAAAAAATAGATTTTTCTTAATCTTTCAAAACCACCATCCCAAATTGCACTGCCATAGTATGGATTTGGATAAACGCCAACTTTAACATCTTCTTTGCTTGTTGGTGGAGTTCCAGGTAATACTCTGTTAATACCAGCGAGTGAACTTGATTCTAATGAGCCAAGATTATTTGCAGCATCTCCTTCATC
>PCUD01000130.1 GCA_002786785.1 Ignavibacteriales bacterium CG18_big_fil_WC_8_21_14_2_50_31_20
CAAAAGAAGGCAATGGATGGATGGTATTTTCTCCCAAATTCAAAACTTAGAGGCTCCTTTGAGGTTTTCTAATGCATAATTGGGTTTAACAAAGGAGATAACGAATGAACTTTATTAAATCAGTTATTTTAGTGCTTATGTTTTCCACTATAGTTTATGGTCAAACTATAGTCAATCAACAACAAGCAACTACGATATGGTATTATCCTGATTCACAAACATCATCAGATGATCCCTCAACATATTCATGGAGTGAAGAAACAAATTTAAAACAAGGTGTTCATGTTCACGTTGCTCCTCCAGAAAGAGTAAGTATTTACTTGCAACAAAATAATTCATGGCTTAATTTCACTAGAACTGGAAACGGACTCATGACTCAATTACGAATAAGCTATGATGGTGGAAGTTGGCAAACAATATTTAATACTACACATGAAGAAACTGGCTGGATTCAGACGCCTTTTACAACATTAGGAAAACATACAATAAAAGTTAAATGGTATGACCTTGCTGGTTCTTATTATTATCGCGACTACGATGTATTTATCATTCCTCAACCGCAAAAATTGTATAGGACTAATAATTGGAACACTATTACATGTTGGGAAGGTAATGGTGACAAAACTCCTATTATAATTTCTGAAGGTTTTGACCCATATAGTGTATCACCAGCAGAATTTCTGTTTTCCACTGGCGAAACGCTGTTTAATGATTTACTTACAAAGGGTTATAGTATCTATATTGTGAATTATGTATTAAATTCTCAAAGTTTGAAAAATAATGCAGCTGTTTACAATTCAGCCTCAACTTATATAGGCAATTTATCAAGTTCTAATGATATGATTGCAGTTGGTGTAAGTATGGGCGGGTTAATAGTAAGATATGCACTGGCAGAAGCAGAGACAAATTCAACTCCTTTACCTTTTTCTAAGTATGTTTCTGTTGATTCGCCACAACAAGGGGCAATAATGTCAAGGGAGTTGCAAGATTATCTTAACAAGCCAACATTCTCTGGTTTTCAGAAACATGGTTTAAACAATACTGCAGCAAGACAAATGCTTAATTATAGTACTTATGGTAGTTTAAAATCACAATTTTTTAATGATATAAATGCACTAAACAATGGAACTGGCTATCCAAGTGAAACTAAAAACATTGGAGTTTCGTTTTCTGATGGCTCCCCTAATCCATCAACTGGGACATGGATTAAAATCGTTTTAGACGGCACATTCCCAATTATTCCAATACCATTTACAAACACTACAGATATTTCTCTTATCTCAGAAGAAGTAGTTGCAGGCTCCTATTTGCCAACTTATTTAGGTGCAACTGATCCAAGTCCTTACAAATATTGGGGAATAGTCCCTTTTGGTATGGCTAGATCTGAGCGAGTTTCTAATTCTAATCCAACTTTTATTCCATATAATAGTGCATTGGATATAGTAAATAATATTTCAAAATTTGATATAACAATTCAAGCTAATGCAAATTATTTTCATAATGAATTCCCACAAGAGGTAGTTGATGATTTAGTAGATGCATTGATACCACCTTCAACACCTCAAAGTTTTCAAGTCTCTTTTCCATATTATCAGAGCCCAACATTAAGTTGGACTGCAAATGCAGAATCAGATTTAGATGGTTATAAAGTATATAAAAAATATACTACGTCAAACGGAACTCAAACGACTAGTATTTTAACAACAAACAATAGCTATACAGACTATGATTTTACTGCAAACTACAAATTTGGAGATGATGAAGTAGAATACTGGGTAGTTGCAGTTGATATTTATGACAATTTTTCTAATGAAACTCAACATATAGGTGGTGATGGAACGAGCAATTATCAGTGGAAAATAGCTAACGATGAAACAGCAGAAAATATTATCAAAACTTATGAATTGTATAGCAATTACCCAAATCCATTTAATCCAACAACACAAATAAGTTATCAATTACCAAAAGATGAATTTGTAAATTTAGTTGTTTATAATTCACTTGGTCAATTGATTTCCACGCTTGTAAATCAACATCAAACAAGTGGTAAATATTCGGTTAAGTTTGATGCAACTAGTTTACCAAGTGGTGTTTATATATACAAAATTCAAGCTGGTGAATTTAGTTCAGTAAAGAAAATGTTATTGACAAAATAAGGAATGTAAAATTATGGGGTAAGTAATATACTTGCCCCAATTAAAACGTAAGTATAACCAACAACTCAAATCTGATTGCCTGCACTCTTAGTTTTTTGAAAATATTAGTAGATAGGAGTTGAAATATTATAATAATTAATTCATAATATACGGCAATAGTATAGTTGTAACTGATTATAAAAGGTTTTATCAACAATTTTGTGAAACTTGACAATAATTAAAGTTCTATAAGTTAAAATTTGGACGAATTGAAAGGAATTTTATGAAAGAAGAAAGTCGTTGGGAACAAGCCCAAGGCTATGAAAAAAATTGGTGGCAAAATCGTGCTTCCTCCGTTGACTTTAAGTTTTATAAATCATTTGCAGATGAATTAATAAAATTTACTGAGTATGATTTTACAATTAATTCCGAAACAAAAATTCTGGAAATTGGAAGTGGTGCTGGTGGAATAATAACATATTTAACAGAAAGTGAAAATAGATATGCAATTGACCCACTTGAGGATTTTTATTCATCACAACAGTTATTTATAGATCAACGTGATAGTAGTGTAATTTATAAAACTGAAAAAGGAGAATTCCTCTCTTTTGAAGATGATTATTTTGATTTATTAATTATGGATAACGTTTTAGACCATTGCGAAAATCCAAAATTAGTATTCCAAGAGGCAAAAAGAGTCCTTAAAAAAGGTGGATATATTTATTTCAAACAAAACACTTACAATATTTGGGGGAAACTAATTCGCTCAATTATGGAGTTTTTTATTATTGATAAAGGTCATCCATTCACATTCTTAAAATCCGATTTGCGTAAAATAGTAAACGAATTAGAGTTTGTCATTATGACAAAGCAAAGTAATGGATACTTCAAAACATGGAAAAAGGAATTTATTTCAAATTCTGCAAAAGATAAAATTAAAGCTTTGCTTTTTGTTACACGAGATAAAGTTACTTGTTTATTAAAAAAATAATATTCTAAATTTTGCCCTTGATTTTATTTTAAGTATTAATGATTTTGGAATTCAAATTGCATTTAAAAGGTGGAAAATGTTCAAAATGAAAAAAATATTTTTGCTGTTAATAATTGTTGCAGTTCATAATAACTATGGACAAACATCAATTGCAAAATATGCTGGTGAATTTATGTCCATTGGCGTTGGTGCAAGAGCACTTGCAATGGGTGGTGCTCAAGTTGCTGTTGTTAATGATGTAACTTCTGGGTACTGGAATCCTGCTGGATTAGCAAAAATGGATTATCCACAAGTTGCATTAATGCACGATGAACGATTTGGTGGACTTGTAAATTATAATTATGGTTCAGTTGCAATTCCTTATGGAAACGATATGAGTTTTGGAATTAGCGCAATACGCTTAAGTGTGGACGGAATTCCAGATACACGAAATGCTTTGATAGATGCACGAACTGGTGAAGTTATTTTTGATATAAATAATCCAAATGCTAGAATTGACCCAGATAAAGTAAAAGAATTTAGTAATACAGATTGGGCGTTTTATGGAACATTTTCAAAAAAGCAAAGTGATAATTTTTATTGGGGCGCAAATATAAAAGTGATTAGTCGCTCTCTTGCAGAGTTTTCTGCCCTTGGAATTGGCTTTGATGTTGGCGCTTTATATGAACCAATTGACAATCTTTATCTCGGTGCAAATTTAATGGATATTACAACAACACTTGTTGCTTGGGATGGTGGCCGTAATGAACTAATTTCTCCAACAGCTAAATTGGGCGTTGCTTATGGTTTTGAATTTCTAAGTGGAAGATTTTTACCAGCGTTGGATATAGACATGCGTTTTGAAAACAGACAATTTGCTTCCACTTTTAATGTTGGCCCTGTTAGTTTCGATTTAAGAGCTGGATTAGAATACAGCTTCCAAAATTTATTTATGATTCGTGCGGGCTACACAGATGTTAAACAATTTACTGTTGGTGCTGGAGTTAAATTACCCAAATTACAAATTGATTATTCTTATGCACACTTTAGCAATTTTGAAAATGATGATTGGGATACACATAGAATTTCAATTATGCTTACATTAGAAGAACCAAAGTATTCGAGAGATGGATTATAATACGTGAAACATCAAACGTTAAATGTGAAAATTATAGATTTAGGAAAGAAAGAAAAACTCCAATATTTTATTGGAGTTTTTTTATTTGTTGTGATTACAATATTTGTTACAAGCTGTAGTTCAAACAAATATTCTCATGCTGACATTGACAAATATTTGACTAACCAAAGAGTAAAAGCAAAAACTTCCCCAATATCTTTACAAGTCCCACAAGGCTGGCATGTTGTTGATGCAAATAACGAAGTATTTATAGACCTACTATTTGTGCGAAATGATTTAAATGTATCACTTAGCTTAATTCCTTTCCATTCTAATTCCAGTTCAAATAATTTGGAGAAAAATTTTGAAACGAGCATTTTGCTTAAGACGACTAAGTATAAAAATAAAATTTTAATTGTAAAAGAACCTCCTCAAAAGATTGGCGAAAAAAAAGTGCTTGCATATACTTTTTCTGTTGATGGAAAGAATTACAGAGTAATGTTATTTGACCATAATAGTAAATCTTATGAATTAACTCTCTTTGGAAACACAAATATTACAATTGAATATTTTATTCAGGAAATTGTAATTTTATCTGCTAAATAGTTCCTTCGGTTTTATTCAATTGTGGTTCCTTAACATTTGGGGGATTCCAGCCAACAATTGATCCAGATTTGATTTTTGAAAAATATGGAGATAAAGTTGCTCCTGGTAATGTTCTAACATTATCCTCAATAATTATTGGACCCATTCCAGTTCCAGCACCAATTTTACAATTATTACCTATTTCAATTAAACCATAACGAAATTTGCCTGCTCCTTCATATGCATGAACAGTAAGTCGTGTAAAAGCGCCAAGTAAAGAATTTTCTCCAATAAAAATAAGCTCTGGACGAAAGTGATCTAGCCAAACTAATTGCATAATTTCGCTTCCTTTTCCAACATGAACTCCCATCCAACGATATAGCTGGTTTTTAAAAGAAGTACCTTTTAATATAAATGACAAAACAATTTGGAATGCCAATAGAATTCTTCTTCCAAAAGGTAAATTGAGTTTTCGCCAATTTATTGAATTGGCTTCCTCTGGCGAACCGAGTCCGCTAATTGTGTAATGCCGGCGTATAGTAGAAAAAAAATTATTCAAATTTTCCATTCCTTTGGTAGTTTTAGGATTCAATGTAGCAACATCAACTCCTTTTCCGCCAGAAGTTTTGCTTATTAGGATTGTCCTATTTTTCTTTTTAGCAAACTTAATTGAACGAATTATAATTTCGGTAGTTACTAACTTAATAACTTCTTCAGGTGATTTGTTTTTATATTTTTTCATATTTACAATATAGTTGTGATTGAAAACATTTTAAACTATGAAATATTTTAAGCTAATTCTACGGTTGCAATTATTTTATTTTTAGTTTAACAAGACATATAAAATATCAATTCAGAAAATCCAAAATATTAATAAAAACAAAAGCAACATTTTCTTGTTTAATTCATCTCTTAAATTAATCAAACTTATTAGAATGAGTGAAAATTATTCCAGATTCTTTAAAAACTTAATAAAACATTAAAAAAGAAATATTATGAAAAAAGTTATAGTTCTCTTTCTGTTATTTGCTACCATTATTTTACCACAAACAAGTGATGAAAATGCAATTCAGAAGCTAATGCTCCAATCAAAATATGCCCAAGTAATTTCATTTCTTGAAAATAAGGAGACTAACTCTGAGGAACTTTCTTACAGTGAACAATTTTATTTGGCAATTTCATATCAAAGATTAGTAAATCATAATAAAGCAATTAGAATTCTTTCATTTATGAGTAAAAAAAACAATGATGATGTAAATACTTTATTTGCAATGGGTGAAAGTTATAGAGCGCTAGGTAACGATAGAGCTGCTATTGGAATTTATAGTAAAGTAATTGAAAAAGATAGTTCTAATATTATTGCAAGAATTGAGTTAGCAAAACTTCATATTGAAATGAAGAATTATGATTCTGCCACTAATATTTATAACTATTTAGTTTTACAGGATAGCAGCAATGCATATTATTTGAGAGAATTTGGATATTCGTTATACAAGCTTGATTCAAATAAGGAAGCTGGAAAATATTTAAGAAAGTCACTTATGGTTAATAAATATGATCCCAAAACAGCTTTATGGTTGGCTAAAATATTTTATGATAATGAACAATACGGTGAATCCCTTAATCTAATTAATGAATCACTGAATTATAATCCAGTTTATTTACCACTTAACAAGCTTAAGGCAGAAACACTTTATAAAATGCAATTATATAATTCAGCTGCTGTGCAATATCAAAATTTAATAACTCTTGGTGATAGTACTTCTACAGTGTTTCAAAAATTGGGCTTATGTCTATATTCTTCCGTAGCAGCGCAAGACACTTTGGCGGAAAAAGAGAAAGTGAAAAAAATTAAAGAAGCAATTGAGGCATTTGAAAAATCTAATATTCTTGATAATTTTACAAATCCGCTAACACTTACATATCTTGGCTTTTGCTTCAAAACTTTGGAAGGATATACAACAGCAATTGTCTATTTGGAAAAAGCACTTAGTGCAATGACACCAGATTATATTGATAGAGTATATTCAAATCTTGGTGCCTCTTACGAACGGACAAATAATTATTCAGAGGCGATTAAAGCTTTTTCAAAATCCTTAGATTACTCAAACGAAAATCCAAGTACAATATTTCGTCTTGCTGCCGTTTATGACAGATTTTATGAAGATAAATCAGTTGCGCTTGCATACTATAAAAAGTATCTAAAAAAAGTAGACTCCCTAAATGATGAAACTACAGAGTATTCTGAAAGTAGAATTGAAAAATTAGAAGAATATTTGCATTTCAGAAGGAAAAAATAAATATCGAAAAAGTTTTCAGCACATAGCAACATTTCTTAGTTTAAATCATCTCTTTTTTAAACTAAATGTAAAAGTGTGACGAAATCTGCAAATAATATTGTTCAATTCACAATTTCTTATAATCACTATAAAGATGGTGTTTATAATTACATACTCAAAATGGTTGGCAATAGGATGGTTTGTGACGATTTAGTCCAAAATGTGTTCTTAAAATTATTTGAAAATCTTGATTCAATAAAAAATAAAGAAAGTATTAAATTCTGGATTTACACAACAGCACGAAATGAAGTTTATGGATATTTTAGAAAAAAGAAAATTGATATATCAAAATTCGTGAGTGAAGATTCATCAGATGTGAAAGTTAATTCCAAAGAAAATCTTGAATATCAATTTGAGTTGAAAGAGATGAAGAAACTAATACTAAACGAGTTGGACCATATTTCAATAGAGCAGAAGGAAATATTTCTTCTTAAAGAATATGGTGGATTAAGTTATAAGGAAATTTCAGTTATTTCTAATATTGATGAAAATTTAGTGAAAAGTAGATTATACAAAACACGACAGAAGTTGATAAGCAAACTTGCAAAAATTATATAATAATAATTAATATATATGTCATTCCCGCATGGTTTAAGCGGGAATCTTATAATTATTTGGAGATTCCCGATAAGATCATTCGGGAATGACACTGAGTAGGAGAACAAAAATGAGTGAAGATAAAATAAAAGACTTAATAAATAAATACTTTGACAACGAACTTGATAAAAGCGAAGAAGTATTTATGTTTACGCAACTTTCGCAATTGGAAAGTGCCCGCGAATATTTTAAGCAAATGAATGTATTAAGCGAAAATTTGCAAAATACATTTGAGGAATTCCCAATTGGATTGGAAGAGCGGATACTTAACAAAACTTTTACAGAAGCTGGTAAAAACAAAAAATTCCAATTCAATTTTCAATCATTATTTGGTTATGCGTTTTCAGTTGTTTTGTTAATTATATCACTCTTTGTTTATACGCAATCAATTGAATACAAAAAAGATATTGAAATGAACGTTCAGCAAATAAATCAACAAAGTAAAATGTTGGAAATGATGTTTAACGCACTTCC
>PCUD01000054.1 GCA_002786785.1 Ignavibacteriales bacterium CG18_big_fil_WC_8_21_14_2_50_31_20
TAAACATTGCTTATGATAGCATCTATCTTGCTAGTACTTTGGAATCAGACGAGCTAAAAATTAATTTGGAACATCGTATAAAAAATACTATTGAATTTATTAATCCTTTTCGAATTATAAATATCTCCGAGTCGTTTATTCAGAACGCACATTTTTTGAATAGCGCAAATTCATTTTCTTCTGCCGCCGGCATTTGTTACAGAAAGTTTTAATATGAGAATTATTGCTGGTGAATATCGCGGACGCATTATTAAATTTCCAAAATCAAAATTGGTTAGACCAACAACAGACAAAAGCAAAGAAACACTTTTTAATATGTTGAAAAAATATATTCTGTTTGAGGGAATTAGAGTTTGCGACATTTATGCTGGCTCGGGCTCTCTTGGGCTTGAAGCATTAAGCAGGGGCGCAACCGATGTTGATTTTGTGGAGAATGATTTTAAAGTTCAAAAAATTCTTTCTGAAAATATTGATAGCCTTAACGCTTCAAAATATTGCAAAATCTTTAAAATGGAGGCTCTCCGGTTTTTTAAACTTGCAGAACATTTAGAATACGATTTAATAATTGCAGATCCACCTTATTTTAAAAGTGATATTCACGAAGCTTTTAAGTTAATTTTTGAGAATAATTTTATTTCCGAAAATGGCGTATTAATTATTGAACGCTCAATTAAAACAGCCGATATTGATGAGCAAATTTTTGGGCAAAAAGCAGCTAAGCGATTAGGCGATAGTCTAATATATATTTTTACAAATGACTAATTATTTACAAATAGAAATAATATTTATTGACGGTCTTATAAAGCCTATTTATATTTGGCTAATTAGTTTAACAAACTGAGAAACAAAAATGAAACGAGTTATATATCCCGGAACTTTTGACCCAGTTACAAACGGGCATTTAGACGTAATTCAAAGAGCTATTGATTTGTTTGATGAAGTAGTTGTTACTGTTGCACGTAATCCAGTTAAAAACCAAATGTTTTCTCTAGATGAGCGTTTATTTATGCTTCGTGAATCATTAGCTGATTTTAAAAATGTTCTTGTTGATTCTTTTGATGGCTTAATTGTTGACCACGCAAAGCAGCTTGGTGCCGTTGGCATTATTAGAGGACTTCGTGCGGTTTCCGATTTTGAATATGAGTTTCAAATGGCTTTAATGAATAGAAAATTGAACGAAAATTTAAGAACTATTTTTCTTATGCCTAACGAAAAATACACATATTTAAATTCTACCATTATCCGCAACCTTGCTGTGTTTCATGGCGATGTTGCCGATTTTGTTCCTCCAATTGTGGTTGAAATGCTAAAGAAAAAAAATAAAATTCACGAAATTAATGGCATTGATAAGAAACAAGAAATTCGTGAAGACTTTTAATAACTTGTTTTAATATCGGTAAAATTATGGGTTGGATTTATTTATTATTTGCTGGTCTTTTTGAGGTTGGATTTACTTCCATGCTAAAACTTTCTGATAATTTCACAAAGCTTTATCCTTCTATTGGCTTTTTCTTTTTCTCAATTCTTAGCTTTTATTTGCTGACCAAAGCCGTTGAAACTATTCCAATTGGAACAGCTTATGCAATTTGGACTGGAATTGGTGCGGCAGGAACGGTTTTAATTGGAATATTTTTCTTTCAAGAATCCGCTGGATTTTGGCGAATGTTTTTTATTACAATTCTCATTATGTCAATTATAGGGCTTAAATTGGTTTCTGTTACCAAATAATCTCAAATTAATTTTAGAAATACATTTTCTTAAACTTTTCTATATTTTCATCCGAGCCAAACAAAACCAATAAATCGTTAGATGTAAATTTATATTCCGTACTTGGAATAATTATTCTTTCGTTTGCCTCTTCTGCCAAAACCGAAAGTTTATGTTTTACCATTAATATTTCGAGGCCATAATTATTTCTAAACTTAAGGTCTACAATACTTTTTCCAATAAATTCGCGAGGAACTGCTTTCTCTATAATCGAATATCCATCTGCAACTTTTGAACCTTTTGATTGATTAAGGGTCCGTAATTCTGTGGCAAAACTATCTTTCACATTCATCTTCATTGTTGCTTTATTGTAAGCCGAAATAACATCCTGTCTTCTAATAATTCCCGTAATTTTGCCGTCTTCTGATTTTACTGGAAATTGGTGGCTGCTTCCTTTACCTAATAATTTAAAAACAAAATCAAGATTATCGCTTTCGTTAACAATAATAACATCCGAACGAGCAATATCGTTTGCTACTAACATTTTGCTTAGTGTATCATACTCTGTTATTATAGGCATTATTTCATTGTCGGTAATTACTCCAATAATTTTTTCATTAGAATCAGCAGTATAAACTACGTTGTGTGGATTTTCAACCAACTGACTTATCAACGATGGGACAGGCAAATTTGCTTTCACAATAAAAATATCTCTTTTCATTGATTCAGCAACGGTAAGCGATTTTAAAACTGCGGTATCTCTTCCAGAAGATATTTCGAAACCTTCTTCCTCCAAATGCTTTGCAGTAATTGTGCCTTTTAATTTCCACTGAACAATCATAGAACTCATTACAACAGCCAGCATTAATGGAAGAATAAAAGCATAATCTTTTGTCATTTCAAAAATTATCATAATTGCCGAAATAGGAATTGAGTTAATTCCTCCAAGCATTGCTCCCATCCCAACCAACACAAAAGTGGTTGTGCTAACCTCCACTCCAAAAAGCGATTGCAAAATTAATGCAAAAAGATAGCCAAATGTTGCCCCCATAAATAGTGAAGGCGCAAATATTCCACCAAAGCCTCCCGAGCTAAGAATTAGTGGAACTAAAATAAATTTTAAAATTAATAACGTAACTACTAACTGCCAAGCAACACCTTCGTTTAAAAGCTTATTTATTGTTTCATATCCAATACCAAAAATTTCACTAAAAAAGTAGCCTGAAACTCCAACCATTAAACCCACAACAGACATTAAAGCCCATTGTGGATATTTTGCCTTTAAGTGCTTTCTAAATAAATCACTAATTATAGATGAGTAGCGTATAAATAATAACGAGAAAATTCCAGCTAATATTCCAAGTATTAAAAACAAATAAAAATTTTCGTAAGGACCAACCCCAGCATCTAAAAATTGAAATGTAGGATTGTCTCCTAAAAATATTCGAGAAATAACACTTGCGGTTACCGATGCCAAAATTAGTGCCGAAAAAGTAGCTGTATGAAAATCGTTAAGGAGAACTACCTCAAGAGCAAAAAATATTCCCCCAAGTGGTGTGTTAAACACTGCAGAAATAGCGGCACCAGCACCTGCAGCTGTGAACATACGCTTTCGTTGATCGGATAGGTCAAATAATTGTCCTAACTTACTTGCAACACCTCCGCCTATCTGTGCAGCAGGCCCTTCGGGACCAACAGTTCCTCCAGAACCAATTGAAATTGCAGGGGCAAGTGCATGAAATAGAGTTGTTCTAAAGGGGATATAACCACCACGAGTTGAAACGGCTTTTATTACATCAATAACACCTTTTCGTTTTGCTGTTTTTGGAAAAAGAACAATCATCAAGCTTTGTATCAGCATTCCAATAATTGGAATTGCAATAACAGCGCCAAGCCCAATAAAAGCGAATTTATTAAGAACTAAGTCAAAAAAGAAATATTCTAAAAACTGAATTAGTTTGTGAAACAATACAGCGGCAAGCCCAACAGAAGCGCCAGTAATAATGGCCAAAATTGAAAATATTGTATATTCGGGATATTCGTTTTTAGCAAAAAAACCTTGAATCGAATATCTAATTGAACTAAAATAACCAGTAATTATTTTACCGCTTTTCCATATTTTTAGTTTGTCCATAAACATTTTTAATTTTTATTTTTTGTAAACAAAACCTTACCGCCAACAATAGTGGTTTCAACTTTTGTTTTTAATATGTTTTCATCTGGAATGGTTGTTAAATCATTTGTTAAAATTACAATATCAGCAAGTTTTCCAATTTCCAACGAGCCAAGTTTTTCGTCTTGGAACGAAGCAAAAGCACCATTAGTTGTATATGATTTTAGAGCTTCCATTCTTGTCATTTTCTCCTCTGGAAAAAATGCAGAACTATCTGATAGCTGTCTTGTAACTGATGCAAAATAATTTTCAATTGTGTTAATATTTTCGACAGGAGCATCAGTTCCATTGCAAATAATTGCTCCGCTATCAATAAGTTTTCGCCAAACATAGGCGGTTCTTTTTGCTCTTTCTCGCCCAATTCTTTTGCTTACAAATGGTGCGTCGGAAGTGGCGTGAATTCCCTGCATTGCAGCAATTACGCCTAATTTTGCAAATCTTGGAATATCGGTTCTGTTAATAAGTTGTGCGTGCTCAATTCGCCAACGTAAATCCTTTTTATCTTTGTTTTGGAGAAAAACAATTTCGTACAAATTTAACATTTCGTTATTTCCTCTATCACCTATTGCATGTGTGCACATCTGAAATCCATTTTCAATTGCAATATTAGCGGTTTCCTTTAAAATGTTTAACGGAGTTACGTTTAATCCTTGATAATTTTGCAAATCGTAATAGTCTTCAAACAACCAAGCACCTCTTGAACCAAGTGCCCCATCAACAAAACTTTTAATGGCTCTAACCGATAAATGATTATTACCATAATTAATAATTTTATAGTTTTTTATTTTTTCCTTTAAGATTTTGTTGTTTTCGTAAATCATAACGTTTAATCTTATTGGCAAATTTCCAGAATCAACTATTTCTTTAAAGAAATCAATTTCATCAAACGAAGCACCTGCATCTGTAAAGGAAGTTATTCCGTTTTTCAAACATTCTTCAACTGCAAGCTGAACTATTTTTTTGTTTTTAGAATTAATTTCCTCTGGTGAACGAAGTTCTAAATATTTATTATACTCATTATCAATCAGCGCCATTGCCTCTTCTTCAAAAACACCAACTGCATTTTTCAATGAATCTCTTAAAATTATTCCGCCGCTTGGATTTTCGGTAGAGGTATCAATTTTAGCCAATTTCATTGCATATTGGTTTGCAAAAAGAGCATGTCCGCTTGCGTGCTTTAGTATTACAGGATTATATGGTGTAGCCGAGCTAAGTACTGTGTGTAACGGATATCCCTCAACGTTTTCTTCTGGAACTGGGTCCCATTTTTCTTGATGCCATCCTCTTCCAACAATCCATTCACCTAATTGTGCTTTGCCCGCAGCTTCGGCAATTAATGCTATAATTTCATCCCAATTAGCAGCTTTACTTAAATCCAACTCCATTTTCGATTTACCAAGCGAAAGAAAATGTGCATGACTTTCAATAAAGCCTGGCATTGCAAATTTTCCTTTTAAATCAATTACCTTTGTGTTTTCGCCAATCATTTCTTTAATTGATTTGTTTGTGCCTAAGTTTTGGATTGTATCTGCCTTAATTGCTATTGCTTCAACTTTTGGAATATTTTCATCCATTGTTGCAATGCTACCGTTTATTATCACTAAGTCTGGAGTATTATTGTCTTTTGGTTCACATGCTGTTAGGATTATTAAAATAATTCCTAAAAAAGAAAATATTTGTTTATTCATAATTGTATCCAAATTCTTGATATTTAATGTACAAAGTTACTGAATTAATGAATAATTGGAATAACTATAAAAAAGCCTAACTAAAAATTAGATAGGCTTATTAATGATAAAAATTTAGAAAGACATTAAAAAATGAAACTAACACCAAAATTGAAAGTCTCAAATGTTAAAGGAGCTTCGTTTCCACTTGTGTTTAATGGCCAGTTCATATCCTCTTTTCTTAACAGATAATATCCATATTGATATCCAGCCTTAAGTGCAAAATTAAATATTGTTCCAATAACTGGAGATCTATCAACAATATCGTCAGTAAATTGGGTTAACAAATTATATCCAACTTGAGAAAGAAGCATACTTCCTGACCAATACCAAAAAAGATGACGGCGATAAACAACTGATGTTTCGTAATTTGCATTTAATTGAATCATTGAAGTAAGTCCAACCTTAATTCCATAAGCGGATTTATCACCAAAACGAAAAGTTCCAATGTAATTATTTAGTATTGGTGAATCAAAATCGGGCATTCTAATTCCAATTGGTCTTTGAAAATTCGCCAATTTTGTCCAAACAAAATCTTGTGAAATATATGGAACAACCGAAAATTTTGAAGAACCAAATCCAAGACCATCACGCGAACCAAATCCAAAACGATATGTTTTTGTAGTAATTGCATTATCGGTTTCAGAAATATTTTGAATAGAGGATGAAAGGTAAGAGCCAAAAATATATCTCTCGTTTAAATCAACAAGTAATCCTTCATAACGTTTTTGTTCACTTCTGCCGAATTTAATATCCCAACTTCCAACATCTTTAAAATCTAGTGAAATATTTTTATTCTGTGGAGTTCCAAAACCATAATTAATTTCAACCATAGGATGAGATTTATAAATAAAATCGAAAACATTATTATCCAAATAATCTTCGTAAATATTTGTAGAATCTTGAGCTATTAAAAGACCAGAAATCAAAAACAAGAATAAAATTGACACCCCTTTCATAGTATCCCTTTTTGTTTAATTTTTATTGTAAACTTTCTTTTATTGCTGTTTTAAGAGTATCCATTAATGTTTCATTTTTAACAGGTTTGGTTAGAAAATAATCAACGCCAGCTTTTAAGGCTTCTGCTCTATCGCGCTGATAAGCATGTGCGGTTAAAGCAACAACTGGAATATGTTTATATTTATCATCGTTTTTTATTTCTCTTGTTAACTGCAGCCCGTCTTTTTCTCCCCTCAAAGAAACATCCATTAAAATTATATCAAAAATATCATTTTCTAATTCGTTATAAAACGTCTCTCCCGAATTACTCATTGAAATTACAAATTCCCTCTTTAAAAAAAGTTTAAGAAACCTCTGGCTATCTTCATCATCCTCAACTACCAATAACTTATACTTTTTGTCTTTTGAATCCATAATTAAACTACCTATTAAACATTTATAAAAAATTGTCTTTTAAACTTACATAATAATAATAATATCTAAAATATCTAAATGATTGTTAAAATTTCATTTAGCTTTTTTCTTTTAATATTTGGAACCACTGTTCCAACTTCTGGATATCCTGCAACAATTAACAGAAAAGGAGTTTCATTTTTAGGTCTTTTTAAAATTTCAGCTAAAAATTTCATTGGGCTTGGAGTGTGAGTTAATGTTGCTATTCCAACATTATGTAACGCTGTTAATAAAATTCCACACGCCAAACCAACTGATTCTTTTGTATAATAATTTTTTGCTTTTTCACCATTTGGTGCTATTTTATATTTTTCTTCAAACACTACAATTAAGTATGGTGCTGTTTCCAGAAAAGGTTTGTTTTCATCGGTTTCAAATGGTTCAAGATCTTTTAACCATTCTTTGGAAGCTCTGTTAGAATAAAACTCTTTTTCTTCTTTTTCTGCAGCAATTCTTATTTTTTTTTTCATTTTAGCACTTTGAACAAGAACAAAATGCCAAGGCTGTTTATTAGCACCACTCGGTGAAGTATTTGCCGTTTTAATTGCATTTTTTAAAACTTGAACTGGAATTAACTCCGAAGAGAAAGTTCTAACTGTTCGCCTAGAATTCATTTTGTTAAAAAACAATTGTGATTTTTCCACAACTTCATTATCGGAATATTTTGCGTAATTCTTTAGTAGAATATGTTTATTATTCATTTTTATCAATCAACATAAATTTTGTGCAATTCTTTTATACTTGATGGATCACCAATAATTGTTATTCTATCATCTTCAAGAATTTGGGTATTTCCATTTGGGACAATTATTTCACCAGAACGCTGAATTAACGCAACAAGACATCCAGAAGGCAACTTTGTTTCTTTTAGAATTTTATTAATAAAATATTCTGTCTTCTTGCCTTTTATTATATGAAGGGCATGAAAGTTATCGTCATGCAACAAAACTTCTTTAAGTTGCTGCTCATCTTTTGCATTTATCCATTCATCTGCGAAAGAATCATCATCAACCCGACCAGCAATTTGAGCTAAAATTCGCAAATGTTGTGTTGGGTCTTCTTCTGGACTTATTAAAAAGAAAACAGCGGTTACTTTTTCCAAATTTTCTTCTTCATAAGTTAATGGATTATAAATTGGAATTTCTATTCCATTTTTTGCACGAATTAAAACAAGCATTGAGTGTT
>PCUD01000090.1:0-3480 GCA_002786785.1 Ignavibacteriales bacterium CG18_big_fil_WC_8_21_14_2_50_31_20
CTAGAAACTGTATCCAACAAAGCATTATATCTAGTTATTTCATTACCCCCAACAAGGGTATTGAAATAGTGATACTCAACAAATTCATATGGTTGAGAAGCTGTAAATAATGCAACATGATGACCAGGTATAGTGCTTTCAGGAATATAATTTATACCATCCTTTTTTAAGACTGCTGTATTCCCATCATTAAATCCTGCTGAAAAAAGTTCAAATTTAACTATTGAAGTATCTATTGAAATAAATCCTTTGTTGTTTAAACTATTAAGACTCCCACCGTTAGCTGAAATACTATCAATCAAAAGGAATTTACTTTTTTGTAAATTATAAAAAGAAAAAACTTTTCCACTATTTTCAGAACCTTTTAATTTTGTTCGCCCCCAATATCGTTTACCTCTTTCAAGATTTAAATCAATATTAGTAACTATTGTGTCTAAACTTTTTTCAACGGTTGTAAATAGAGAAAAACTGTCATCATCAGAAAGCTCTATTTGGAGCTCTGATGTTTCTATGTTTTTACTTGGATTTAGCAGCTTAAGGTTATTATTCACCCCATTTTCTATTAAATATTGCATTATTAAACGTAACGAGGAAGGTGCAACATAAAAACTAAATTCGAGAATATTGTCATTTTCATTGATTTCATCGATACTATTTTGCGGGTCTAACATAAAACGTAATAAATGATTACCAGCACTATTTTTAATATTTATTCTAAACTCTATGGAATCTCTAAAAAAAGACATTGGTAAATCAAAAAAGATAGAATCTGTTTTAGATTCAAATTGATGAATAATTAGTATATCGATAGAATCATCAATAACTTTACCAAAGTTATTTATAAATAAAATTGCTTTTGCACTATCTTGCAAATCACTAAGTTCTCTATCTACTATTACAAAATCGTTTTCATTAAGAACTAGATTTGGTTTATCTGGCACTGGCAATGCTAATAAAGGATCTCCAATAAGAGTGTTAGTTAAAGCAAATAATTCATAAATTCCAGTAGAACCGTATGTTTGTAGCATTTCAAGTTTTGCTTGTTTATGAGCTTCACTAACTGTTAAAATATTTTCACTAAGAATTTTTTTATAAAACAGTTTAGGCATTGTAATAGAAGTGGAAACAAAACCTAGTGACGCATTTCCAATATAGGCTAATGCCTGACCATCATGTCCAATTGTGAATAATTGCGAAAATGATATAACATCTGGTTCTGCAAATCGACCAGTCGAGCATCCAAAATCTGTTACTATCGGATATCTATTTTTGCTATTTTTTAATTGAACTGGATTAACTATTGAATTATCCCATGTCTGAGTTCCGCTGTGGCCAAGATATGATATAAATACCCCACCATCATCTACGGCATTTTTTAAATACTCATCTGTAAATGGACCAAAATTAGTAGGTGGTTCTATCGTTTTATAAAAATGTTCTGATTTTCCACCAATTGGTTTAGGAGTAACATAGTTATCAATTACAAATTGGTTAGCTTCTCTCATTTGATCTAACTCCGATTGGCTAGTGGTTTTTCCACCAGAAAAGAACATATATCGTTTATTCCAATCATCGCTCACTTGAGTGAGATAGTTTTTGTGTTTTTCAAAATACCAATCAAATTCTTCGTCTGTTGTTACTGGAAGACGACCAATATTCATTTGCGGAATATATGCTCCTGTTGAATCCCAGATGACAAACCAGTTATCACTAACAGATGCTCCGTACGAAGGGACATAATTTAAAACCCTTTCTGAAACACCTGTATATTTATTTTTATTTCCATAGTAATCGTAAGTAGCACCACCAACTAAAAAGACACTACTAGGTTTGGGAGATTGCCAATATTTATAAGTCGAAGATAAAAATTCCTTGATTGCTTCAGGATTAAAAAAACCATAGGAATATTCATCATATATATCATCCATATCAATTATCTTAGTTTCTACTGAATAATTAGAGGAAATAAAATTTGCATATTCGTTAACCTTATTTCTAAATTTTTTATGAGTGATTAAAATATAATCTGCCATATTTTCACTTTTTCTTAAATTTACGAACTGTTTCAAATAGTAAAATTTTGGAGACTTAATTTGTAAAACCTCAGTATACAAATATTTATCTTTAGGCGAAATTAAATCGGAAACAACTATTTCACCTTTATTAGTGTAACAACTATATTTTGTTATAGCTTTTCCATATTTCCATAAAGAAAAATTTTCAGATTCAATATTATTCAATTTAAAAGCTCTTAGACTTTCTTCTTCCAAATAGCTAAAGGAAAAGACTAATGAACTATTTATTGGCATCAAGTATCGTGGATACTCAATTTCATACCAATCAAAAACACATCGATTCACAGTATTATTTGTTGGGAAAGAATGGATTTTAAATGTGTTACTACCATTTATTAGCTCATTAGAATTTAATTGTGCATCCAAAACTACTTTTTCGTACTTATCAATGTATGTAGAATCGTAATTTTGAGTATTTTTATTAAGACTAACTGCAACAAGATGTGCTTTAGTTGAAATACTTGAAGCTTGATCTTGTAATTTTGCATAAATATTAGCAGTTTTGTTTGGATAAACATTCGAAACTATAAAGTTGGACTGCTTTGTTCCAACTTCTAAATTTCCCTCATTCCAAGTCTTATTCTCTATCCAAAAAGGAGTTTCTCTTCTTACCAAGCTAGCAACTGAAAAGTCGAACCATCCATTTTTCTCTGAATGAATAATTTCATTATAGTAATCTAATGTATCTAATGTACTCAAATTTCCATCAGAAATTTGAACTCTTTTACCATCAACTCCATCCCAAGTTAGCCAGTAAATTGTAGTGTCAGTATATCTTCCAAGATATTCATTATATGGTTCGTCATAACCACTTAGCTCACGATGTTTTCCACCCATGTTTCTAATTCCAACAAATTCTATAAAATCTGCTGGATCAAAAACATTATCATCTTCTCCATTTACAAATATTAATTGCTCTTCCCCTTTCATAAACATTTTTAATGTTTTAGGAACAAGCATGTTAATGTTTACGCCTATAGAAACTAAATCTTCATATTCTATTCTATAAATTCCATCTTCTGCAACACCTATTTTTAAATAGTTTGTTGAGTAATCAATCCAGTTATCTGTTTTATCGTAAACTGTAACATTTCTTGGTTTGCCCCAGTAATTTGAGGCATAATCACTATTAATTAAAGTTTTCAGAACTCTCTTATTTACTTCACTTTTAGCTGATTTTGAAAGAGTTTGCTCTTTTTCAAACCCTATTTTAATTTCAATTTCATCAACGGTTGAGAGTATACTTTTTATATCATCATAATTATATTGATTAATTTCAAGGCTCACACAATAAATTTCATCTTGCCAAAAATATCCATTTACTTTCAACAAAGGGGTTTGCTTATTCCTAATTAATTTTTGGGGAGAAAAATTGTAGACAAGATTTCCGTCTTGCTCTATTTTT
>PCUD01000090.1:3588-7658 GCA_002786785.1 Ignavibacteriales bacterium CG18_big_fil_WC_8_21_14_2_50_31_20
GGCAAAGATAAGTGCCCAGCTTTGCTCTCATCGTAAAACCCACTTTTACCATTTCGTCCTAATAAATCAACACTTGACAACTTGAGTTTTAATTTTATTTCGTTATTACTCTCCTCATATGTTTCTAAAAAAAATTGCGCATTAATTGAAGAAACAATGAATATACAAAAAAGAACTATTTTCCTAACCATGATTTCCCTTATCAATTATTAAATAATTGATTTATAATATTTAATCAAATTATTAACATGGGTTTCTTGAGAGAATTTTAATAACATTTCATTCTGCTTCGGAATACTCATATTAAAATCTACAAAATTATACCACAACTTTCTAACCACTTTTTCATAGCTATTAATATTGTTATCATTAACGATAAAACCAGTTACTCCCTCTTCCACCAATTCAGAAGTACCTCCCAAACCAGATGTTACTACATACTTCCCTAATGATAAAGCTTCTGTTATTACAATTCCAAACGGTTCCCACCATTTTGTTGGAAAAAGCAAAAACTTACAATTATTTATCAAAATAAACTTCCTTTCTCCATCAACATATCCCTCAAATGAAAGATTTGTTAGATACTTATATTTTTCTCTTAAAATAATTAATCTTCTACCTAAACCAGCTATCTTAAATTCTATATCTCTATTTCTTTCTGCTAATTCGCATACAATTTCTACACCTTTAGCATCAACTATATTACCAATAAATAAAATATACTTTCCAGCGATGTAATAATCCTTTTTCTTCCCAATAGAAACTCCATTATAAAGTGTTCTAATTTTTTTTTCATCAACACCAAGTTCAACATACTTATCAACTACAAATTGACTAACACCTAACAGTAAATCAATTTTTTTTGAATGTTTAACCCACTGAGTTGGAGTTGGACGATTATAAGAAGCAAATATAGATTTCAATTTAGAATAATCGTAACAAGAATTTTTAATACCTGAAAGAAAACTATCACTATCAAAACATTCCGTACAAATTTTTTCATCTCGATAAAAAAGTGCATTTAAACAAAATGGATAATAGTTATGAAGATGTTGCACAACTTTTACTTCTTTAAATAAATCATTACTCCAGAAAGGCTTTCTAAGAAAAGGATAAGTATTATGAAAATGCACTATATTCGGATTAAATGAATCGACTTTTTCTTTAATAATTCTAATCTTCCTTTCTTCAGAGAAATAAAGAAGTAAAGTTTTGAATTTATTCTTGCCAAGAAATTCTTTGTGAGAAAAATCAAGCAATTCAACATCAAATCCTTTTTTTTTTAACCCTTCGATTTCAGAATAAAGAACTGCGCTTACTCCTCCTTTTATTACTGTTGACTCATTTATAAAAAGAATTTTCATTTGTATTCCAAATTTAGTTCTATCTTCTTTGTTATCACTCTAATATAAAATTTAGGAATTCCAACTATATATCTTTTCCAAACACGTGGAAACTCTATAATTAGCTTATGTAACCATTCAAGATGTATTTTTCTTATAAATAGAGGAGCACGTTTTTTATTTTCAGATAAGTACTGAAACCAACCGCCAACATTCATAACAATCTTAACATTTAATTTTTTATAATTCTCTAAAAGCCATTTTTCTTGCTGTCCAACACCAAGCCCAACAAATAATACATCAATATTTAGTTCATTTATTTTTGTAATAACTTCATTAGTAATAAAATTATAGCCATTAGAAAATCCTTTTATATTAATATTAGTGTATTTATTATTAATATTTTTAATTGTTTTTTTTAAAATAAAATTTGAATCACCTAAGAGAAAAATACTGTTACCATTTTCATTAATTTCATTTAATAAACTGTTTTGTAAATCAGTACTAATTGTTTTTTTTATTTTATTTTTTAAAAAGTAATTCATGTATATATGAACAGCACTTGAATCGGGGTACAACACCAAATTATTCAGTTTATTTTCATCATAAGTTCCCTCATATAAGTGATTTAGAACATTAAAATCTGCATATTGAATAGAAATCGGAAATTCTTCTGATTTACTCCTATTTAGCATATACTGTAAGTTCTTAATATCAAGGATTTTTAGTTTTATTCTCATAATCTACATAGTTTTTAATCTTGTCGAAGATGTACTTATATAAACCAATTTTTGCACTTATTGAAATTGTTTTTTCTTATTCATATAATTCATAAAATTTATTCTATTTTAGGAAAAAATCTATTTTTCCCTTTGTAAATAAAAATATTTTTGAATTTACTAAATTAAATTTCCTAAAAATCTTTAATGGAATTCCAAGAATAAGGGCTATAAAAAAATACCTTAACAGTTTTTGGGTAATTTTATCACTAAAAAGAGCAATAAAGAAATAATAAAGTGATGTTAATAATTTGTCATTGTAATAATAAACCAATCCAGTATAAGTTAATCTCATTTTATTCGGGAAGTATTTTTTATTTTTGAGTGAAATTGAAATCGTTTTTCTTGTACAATCTTTCACAAAAATGTTAGAAATTTGTTGTGGATGTTGCCGCCAAGAATATAAATATTGCGGAACATTTCCATAGACAAATTTTACAATTCCTTTCAAATAAAAATCATAATCTGCACTTGGGTAATACAATGCATCAAAATCTCCCAACTTTTCAAAAACATTTTTTTTAACACAAATAGAGGAATTAAATATAGCAGAATTTTTGTATAACAGCTCGTCAACAATATCAGTATGATTGATTGGCATTTCTATGTGTCCAATTTTTTCACCATTCTGATCTATTAAATTAAAATATGACCCGCAAATATCAATCCTATTTATAACACTATATTTTAGTTGTTCAATAAATCTTTCCGAATTGGAAACATCATCATGATCAACAATAAAAATGTACAATCCTTTGGCTTCTCTAAACCCCCGATTGTATGCTTGAACTTGCCCACAATCTGTTTCAATTATCAAACGGATTCTTTCATCATTATAAGTTTTTATAATTTCCACAGAAGAATCAGTAGAGCAGTTTTCAATTATTAAAAATTCAAAATTTGTAAAGGTTTGATTAAGCACACTTTCAATAGCTTGTCTCAAAAATCTTTCGCCATTATGAACAGGCATTACTACAGAGCAAAATATTTCGTTATTATTTATCATCTGCTCTATATACATATATGTCATTAAATTTTAGATTTCCAAAATTATTTTGTTTTTGAATTAAAACAGAGACTGGATTTCGCTTAATATTTGAAGAGAACATTAAAGAAAAAATGTAAAAAAGAGAATACATAAAAGAAGAAATAAAACCTAAACGAATTGATATATAAAACTTACTTAAAATTAGTTTAATAGAATATTTAAGAAAATTACTCAAATTAAAATTTTTATACAAATAGACAAAGTAACTTCTAAATGTATGTTCAAACCTTCTTTTTCCAACAAAAATATTTTCATCTAATTTTTCATTCCTCTGATTAAGAGAATATGTATGATTTACTCTGTGATTTGGGTCAAAAAAAACTTTGTAACCAGCATTTCTAGAACGAATAGAAAACTCTAATTCGTTATAATATAGAAATATTGTTGGGTCAAACCCACCTAATTCTAAAAAGTGATTTTTTCTAATTATTGCTCCACATCCAATAAATCCTATTACTTCTCGAACTAATTTGGAGCTACTCTGATAATACTCTTCATTTTCAATTTTTTGGAAGTGGGAATTATAGATTGCAAATCCGAGTACAGATACTTTTTTATTATTTGAAATGAAATCAATTCCAGCTTCAATTGTTCCATTTTCAGGATAACTATCATCATCCAAAACCAAAACATATTCACCCTTTGCAATCTCAAAGCCTTTGTTCCATCCAGAAATTCCAATATTGTCTTTTGATTCAAGTAGTTTGACGGTAGGGAATTCTTCTTTCACCATTTTTTGTGTACCATCAGACGAAGCATTATCAACAACAATAACTTCAATATTTTTATAATCTTGATCAAAAACTTTCGACAGAGTGAATTTAAGTTCATTTTTTCTGTTAAAAGATAAAATATTTATTGTAACTAAATGATTAATCATTATTTTTCTCTATAAACTTT
>PCUD01000063.1:0-2923 GCA_002786785.1 Ignavibacteriales bacterium CG18_big_fil_WC_8_21_14_2_50_31_20
TGATAATTGAAGAATTATTAGTCCTTTATAAATCTCAAACTGAAACTATGAAAGTGGATTTAAGAATTTCATATTCAGAGAAACACAATAATATTGAAATTATTTTTGAAACCTATGGTAAAGAATTAAATATCATTGAAAATGCAGAGCCTGATGATATTGGCGTAATGATTATTAAAAATAAAACTGAAAAAATTGAGTTTGAGAGAAAAGAAGATAAAAATATGCTCACTTTATATCTAAAAATGAATAAATGAAAAACTCAAAAAGTATAAAGTGAAAATTTAGAATGAGAAGAATAACAAGCATTTTGTTTATTGTATTAGTTTTAGTAGGGTGTTCAAAAGAGAATTAAAAGATTAGCGAAACAACACAGTTAAAGAATAAAAAAAATGCAGTTCTTACTGGGTCTGATGGTGATATTGCAGCGAGAAAAGTTTTTCCTAATGCAAAATATTTAGATTTTATTGCAAGTGCTGATGCAGCTTACAATGTAAAAATCAAAAAAATGATGCTTTCAAATTTGATAAGTCAGTTGGATTTTATTGCTGAAATTTGAAATCACTTTGTGCCAACCTTGTTTTTTAAACAAAGTGGCACTTGTGAAAACAGATATGCTTATGTATCAAAATCTTGTTTATAATTATTTAATCAACATTAATTTTTTTGTCATTTTCATTCCGTCGGAAGTATAAATTCTATACAAATAAATTCCGCTTGATAAATGACCAGCATTAAATTTTACTTCATAAGTTCCAGCAGATTTTTGTTCATTAACCAAAGTTGCTACTTCATTTCCAAGGACATCAAAAACTTGTAAAGTTATATATTGATTACTAGGAACTGAATACTTTATCATGGTTGTTGGATTAAATGGATTTGGATAATTCTGTGCCAAACTAAAAATAAAAGGGAAATGATTATCTTCTCTTTTAACACCTGTCAAAGAACCGTTACTTGTTAGAACTGCCTTGAGTTTCATTAAACTTTCAGTAGTTTCCATTCCAGAACTGGTTTCTTCTTTAATAGTATCCGTTTGAAAACCTGTTATAAAATAAGATGAATCGGTTTTAGTTACCGTACACTCTCCATCCAAAAATACTGCTCCTACAGAAAAAAATGACGAACTATTGTTGGTTTCCTTTTCAATCTTTCTTTCAGGGAAATAAACCGAATGAATCCAACTCATTGAACCTTCTGCTACGCCACCACTACGAGCGGTTATTACAATTTCACCCGGCTCGGTTGGATAATGAAATTCAAATTCAGTTGATCCCGGTTCAACAATTCCTCTGTAGATACAATTTTCAATATCCACATCCGGTAATGGATCTGCCCAATTAAGGTAATATTTTTCAAAATAGTCTATATTTCCAAATCCACTTACAATGCAATTTTCAATTGGATAGCCATTTTCGTCACCATAAACAGCGTAAAACATAGAATCTAGAGATTCGTTTTTAACTAATCCGGAAATAAAAGCAGTACCGTTGAACTTTTCATGCAATCTAAAAGAGCCATTGTTATTACCATCAGTCCAGCTTGTATCTATAGACCGCGTAAACTGTTCCGATATTTTTACATTTAAAATCCATTTATCTACAGGCGGTTTTCCAATAACAACAATTGTATTTTCTAAAAAACCATCAGGGACACCGTAGGCTCTTTTGTGAGGAAAAAATGCGGAAATATTAGCAATGCCTAAAGAATTTCCAGCAGTAAATTTAACAGTTGCTTTTCCATTTGCATCAGTATTAACAATAGGAGGATCAATTATACCTCCAGTAGTGCCATTAAATTTCATTTTCATAATTGTTGTATCGGCAAAAAATATTTGACGATTACCTAGCGGAACACCGTCACAATCAATCATTTCCAGTTCTATATCAATCGTTTCGTTCGGTTCAACTTTTTGTTTTTCCGGTGTAAGTACAATTTCCGGATTCGAATGCCTTGTCCACAAATCTCTAATTGCAACTTCGTTATCAGTGTCTCTTTTAAACCTCTCAAAATCCTTTATTACATCCCAAATAGAACCAAATTTAACCGCAAGATCTTTACCAACTTCTGAAATATTTGTTTGTGTATTTTCGTACTCAATGCTTACTGATTTAACCATTTCGCGTGAATAGGCAGCTTCAAGAGTAAGTGCTGATTCATAATGTCCATTAAGCTCTCTTGTAAATCCGCTTAAAATATAATCAGACGAGGTAAGTGGTCCGTCCGGTGGTAGATTTAAGTATTCAGGTCCATAAACTAATATTATTCCCTCCAATGCCTTCGCATTTAAAACTGCTCCATCAAACCAAGTTATGCAATCTGATTTAGGTTCATTAGCCCTTAAGGCTGATGTGGCAAAAATACCAGGCCAAAACAAATTCATCCATTTAAGAATTAGACTGTCGGTTTGTGGTCTGGCAATTTGTAAATCAAAATCATAGACAGCTACGTTTGGTCTTGAACAGTCATCGCAATATTGAGCAAATACATTTTGAGTTAAAAACAGTGGCAATAATAAAAGTGAGAAAAAAAATATTGAAGATTTGAATACATTGCTAGATTTACTTTTCATAACAATAACTCCATAAATGATAACTTTTTGAACCAATTACTTGGTTACACAAAAATATTTTAACTATTAGATAGGAGATTCTTAGTTGAAAAATATATAAATAATTAAACGATTGCTATAATTTTAATAAAAAAATATTTGATATTTGAGATAAATAAAAATTTCTTTGATTTTATTAATATTTCATCTATTCCAAAAATAGTTTATTAAAATGAATATTATTTTTTCTGTTTTATTTTCAAAGGCATTTGGTGGTTTTGGGTTTTAGTTTTAACCCCAAATATGCATTAGAAAAGCATTAATGCATATTCGACTAACTCGCTCTAAGCGTTTGTACTATTGTTCACTTAA
>PCUD01000063.1:2962-3681 GCA_002786785.1 Ignavibacteriales bacterium CG18_big_fil_WC_8_21_14_2_50_31_20
TTACATGTTTAGATTTTGCAACGTTTTAGACACACTGACAGCACACCTCTATTGTAGGAATTTAATGATTTTGTGTGATTATCAGGATTATCTATCTCGTAAATTATTGTAGTTTCAGAACTTTTCAATTTAATAATTGCAAAAATAATTACTGTTTCAAAATAGCCTAAATTATTTTCAAACACATAATGCTAGTTTAGGATAATCTTGTTATTTTTATCAAAAATTATTCTAAATGTTGAACCTACATTTTTCACACTTTCTACTTCTATTAGTGCATTATTAACATCGCAGTAATTCTTTACAAGAGCTAAACCGAGACCGTTGCCTTCAAAACTTCTTGAGTAACCCTGTTCTTCCTGTGCAAAAGGCTTAAATAGATTGGGAAGAAATTCTTCGGCAATTCCAATTCCTGTATCTTTTATTTCAACAATAACGTTACCGTCTTCATTTTTTGTTAATAGAATTTCTACCTTACCTTTTTTCGTGTAATTTAGAGCATTATCAATCAAGTTCGCAAAAATATGGATAGTGCTGTATTCATCAGCTAAAATCTTTGAATCATTTAATTCACAATTATATATTAATTCTAATCCTCGTTGCTTTGCATTTTGCAGTTGCTCTTTATATAATTTATTAAGAATATCCTTATCAAGATCAATTTGATGAAAACGAGGTTGATAACTACCAGCTTGAAATTCAGCGGTATTAAGTAACAA
>PCUD01000063.1:3694-18447 GCA_002786785.1 Ignavibacteriales bacterium CG18_big_fil_WC_8_21_14_2_50_31_20
AAACAAATCAGAGAGGTACTCTGTGTAGCCTAACACTGCATTAAGTGGTGTTCTTATTTCATGAGACATTTGTGCAAGAAATTCTGATTTCATTTTATCAGATTCTTCGGCTTTTTCTTTTGCTTTAATTAATTCTTGCTGGTTAATTTTAGCCTCGGTAACATCTTTAGCAACTCCAATTAATCCCAGTATTTTATTTTCTTTATCGTATATAATTGTTGTGGAAAGGTAAATCTGGAATTCACTCCCATCCTTTCTTTTATTCCACAATTCACCATGCCATCTTCCTTGAAATGTTGAATGTAAAATTCCTTTTATTAAATCGGGTGAATTATTTACTGACCGAACCATATTTATATTTTTTCCAAGAAGTTCATTTTCGTCGTAACCGTATGTTTTTAAAAATGATTCATTTACAAATATAATTTTGTCTTCTATATCAGTTATACTTACGCATTCATTTATACTTTTTAATGCATGGGCAAGAAGTATAATTTTATCTTCTACGAGTTTTTTTTCAGTAATATCGCTTGAAATTCCAATTACACCTATTAACTTTCCATTAGAATCATTAATTGGTGTATCTGTAACATAAGAGGGGAATGAACTTCCGTCTTTTCTTTTTACTAAAAATTCCCCCGACCACGAGTTGCCCGTAATTAATTGTTCCATTATTTCTGAGGCTTGTTTTTGGGCTTGTTCTACAGGTGTTATATCAATAATATTTTTCCCCACAGCTTCGTCAATGGTCCAACCATAGATATTCTCCGCAGCATGGTTCCAATAAATTATTTTACCCAATAAATCCGTTGCGATTACGGCTTGACCAACGTTAAATAATAATTCCACCTGAAATTTAATTTTATTTTGAATCTCAATGCGTTCAGAAATATCGCGAATAATCATACTTGTGTATTCACTGCCTTTGCTATTCTTAAAAATCGCGGATGAAATTTCACATGGAAAATGTGTCCCGTCTTTGCGAATAAATGTTAGTTCGCATTGGACTTTACCTTTTTCTGCCCTTTCCGCTAACAAAAATGATAAATTCGGATCCGTCGTATCAACTACTCCAGATCTACCTATATTGATTAATTCATTTTCAGAATAACCAAACATTTTACAAGCAGCTTGGTTAGCCGAAATTGTTTTTCCGTCAGGACTTGTTAAAAGTATACCATCCATACTATTTTCAAAAAATGCTCGGTATCTTTCTTCAGTTTCTTGTAATAATTCTTCAGCTTGTTTACGCTCTGTAATATCTCGTCCTATTCCAAGAACCCCAACAAGTTTACCATCAGCATCATAGGTAGGCACCTTAATTGTTTCCAAATATGCTTGGTGACCATCATCGGTAAATGTTATTAATTCTTCGTTACTTGTAGGTTTTCCGGCATCCATTGCTTTAATATCATTTTCTCGGAAGAAATCGGCTAACTTTTTATCCACAAAGTCATAATCGGTTTTTCCAATTATATCACCTTCATTGGCACCAAAAAATCTTTCAAACATCGGGTTACATAAAAGATAAACACCATTTACATCTTTTAACCATATTAAATCGGGAATTGTTTGTACAAGAGTTCTAAGGCGAGCTTCTGAATTTATCAGGTTATTAATTAACTTCTTGTGTTCGGTTATATCTCTAATATTACATTGAATTACCCTGTGACTGTTTACTAAATAAACATTGCTTATAAACTCTACATTTATCACTCGTCCATCGGTTGTTTCCAGCGGCAGGTCTGCATAACGAACATACTCTTTCTGCTGCAGTTCTAAAAATTTATCTTTATTAGCCGCGATGTCTTTGAAGAATCCAATTTGCCATAATTCTTTGTTAATAAATTTTTCTTTTGAATAATCAAGTAATTCACACAAAAATGGATTTACATCAATAATTTTTCCAGATTCCGCATCGAGAATAAGAATTCCGTCTTTCGCTGATTCAAAAAGGCGGCGGTAGCGGCTTTCCAAAATCCCTAATCTATTTTCCTCTTGTTTACGATTTGTGATATCCTGTGTAATTGTTGCAACAATATTTTTATCATCATCATCAAAAATACTTATGGAATTCCATTGCACTGTCTTTATAATTTTTTCTTTTGTTAAAATATCTATTTCAATTGCTTCGGAACTATTATTGTTAAGATTATTTTTTAATAAGTCAATCAGCAAATCAATTTTGTCTTTAGGGAAAAGTATTTCTATTGGTTTATCAATTACCTCGCTTGAATCATAACCGCTTAGTTTTTCAAATTCCTGATTGAACCGTTTTATCCGTAAAGCAGAATCCCAGATTATAATTGGTGCATTTGCATGTTCTAACAGAGCATCTAAATATTCACTATTTAATCTATTCTTTTCCATTAAAGATTCTTCCGCTTTTTTCCGGCTTGTAATATCTTCAATGGCAAGTAAAATTATTTTTTCATTCCCAAATGCTGTTTCAATTTTTCGGGCATTTAAAAGCATTATTCTTTTGCCGATTGATAAAAAATCATGCTCCACTTCAAAGTTGTCGAAAAATGTTTTTTCTGGTAGAATTGTCTCTAAAAGTTCTCGTAGTTTAGGAATATCCCACTGGTGATCTCCCAAATCATAAATTAGTTTTCCTATTGTTTCGTCAGAGCTAACTTTGAAGAAATCACGGAAAGATTTACTTGATTTTACTACTCTCAAATTTTCATCTAAAATAAGTAATGGTTCGCGTACTGTGTTAACAATGTTTTCGTAGAAACTATTCACAATATCTTCTGAATTCAATTCAATTTTTGAGGTTGATTTAACTAGTGTTACTATTTTATCTTTGCTATTTTTATTTTTCATGACCATTTGCCCCTTGCAGGGTAAATGAAAATTTACTTCCAGTTTTTTCATTACTCTCTACCCATATTTTTTCTCCGTGCAGATCAATAAATTCTTTACAAAGTAATAAGCCCAAACCAATGCTTAATTCGCCATCAGTACCATGAGTTCTTACCTTTTCCTCAATTTTGAAAAGTTTTTCAATATCATCTTCCGGAATACCGACACCATTATCTTCAATTGAAATAGTAACCTTACCATTATTAGGGTGTTCGGTTTTAATGCTTATTTTACCATTAGTTCTTGTGAATTTAACCGCATTTGATAAAAGATTTCTGAGTACAGAACCAATCATTTTTTCATCCGCATAAACTTTTTGCGAATTATCAACCTCATTTATTATTTCAATTCTTTTTTGTAGAGCCCGCTCATAAATGCTGTCTACACTTTCTGAGACAAGTTTTTTTAATACAAAATTATTTGGAGTAAACTCAATAGCCCCATTTTGAATTTGAGACCATTCCAATAAGTATTCCAAAAGTTTATAAAGCTTCTTAGCGGCGTTATTAAGCGATATACTATGTTCAACAAATTCAGCTTGTGAGAAATTTTCAGAGTTGTCTGCCATTAGCTCTGTTAAACCGATAAAACCGTTAAACGGACTTCTTAAATCGTGCGCAATAATAGAAAAGAATTTATCTTTTTCAGCGTTGAGCTTGGTTACCTGTTTAAAACTTTTCTTTAATTCATCTTCAGCATTTTTACGTTCGGAAATGTCAACATATGTTCCAAGTACGCCGATAATCTCTTCTGCAGAATTCAGCAAAGGTATCTTGCTTGTAAGCAGCGTGATGATGTTTCCATCGGGGGTTGTCTGGGCTTCTTCTATGTTTAGTTTCGGTCTGCCGCTTTCAATTACCTCCCGGTCATCTTGTTGGTATTGTTCAGCTTGTTTTCGCCATTTCATTTGGAAATCATTTTTTCCGATTATTTCTTTTGGATCCGCGAAACCTGCATCCAGAGTAAAAAGATTGTTGCAGCCCAAGAAAGCAAGATTAGTATCTTTCCAGAAAACCCTTACCGGTATTGAGTTTATAATACCTTCAATTATTTGGTGGGTTTCGAGCAAAGATTCCTCCGCTTTTTTGCGCTCTGTGATATCGAGAGCAAAGCCGATCAAACCGGTTATATTGCCTTGCTCGGCTCTAAACGGTATTTTATCTGTCTGCACCCAAATATCACCTTTAGGTGAATGCATTAATTCAATTATTTTATTTTTGGATTTACCCGATTCAATTACCTCTTTATCATCTTTCCAAAATGCCTCTGCTTGTTCCTTCGGGAAAATATCAAAAAGAGTTTTACCTTCTAATTGCTCCGCAGGTTTTTCCATTATATCGGCAAAAGTTTTGTTAACATGTATAAAACGATTTTCAGTATCCTTATAGAAAACCCAAGCAGGAATATTATCAAGTAATATTTTTTGGTCTTCTTGTAGTTTGTTTAACAACACTTCAGCTGTCTTGCGCTCTTCGGCAGCATTGATAGTAATTATTCGTTTATTTAAAAGCAGATATGTGAGCATCGTAAGCAAAATGCTTAAACTTAATCCAACAATTAGTATTACATTCGCGGGATTGAATCCTAATCGAGATTCTAATTGAGGCGTATAATTAATTAAGACTGTCCACTCATGCCCATCAAAATCAATCACTTTTTCAATTTTCAATGAATTATTTACTATCATATTTTTAGTTTGGGTGTTATACATTTTGTTTTCGTCTGAAATATATTTTCCATCATAAATTTCAACATCAAGATCTTCGCCTCGTTCATCAAAAATACCTTTCATAAAATTATTCATTCTAAAAGGAGAATAAACCCAGCCAATAATATTCTTCCGTCTATCAATTAGAGTAGTATGCGACATTCCTTTTTTGTAGACAGGTAAGTAGATTAAGAAACCTGCTTGAATTTCATTTTCCGTTTCTTGTACTAAGTTAACTTTTCCAGTAATAACTGCTTTGTTTGAGTCGCGTGCAGTTTCCATTGCTTTTCTGCGGATAGAATCAGATAACATATCGTATCCAAATGCATGGAGATTAAGATATTCGAATGGCTCGAGATAAATTATGGAAGTATAAGTTTCTCTAATTCCTTCCGGCCATAATTTGTATTTGGAGAATCCTTCTTTACGAATTGCGGTTATATGTTTTTTAATTTCTTTAGGAGGAATGATCAAAGAAAATCCAACCCCTTGTATTCCAGGATAAGTTTCATCAAGATTTTGGGAATTACAGAATAAACGGAATTCTGCCCGGCTTACCTTGCCGCTTGCATTAAATAAACCTAGTGTGCTTTTAAGTATTTGCTTATAACCAATAACCCGCTGCTTAATGCGTTCATTAACATCTCTTGCTCGATATTCAAAGTATGATTGAAGCTCAGTTTTTCTGGCGGTATTAGCAAAATCCCAATTAAAGTAAGTGATTACTAAACATACAGCCAAAACCAAAGAGGGGAGAATATATCTATTACTGGTGATGTGCTTCATTATCCGTGACGTTAATTTACTGTCTCTATTCTTTATTCTTATTTCTTTTAATGAATCCATTTTTTTGCTCACTTGTTTTAGATTAGGATGAAATTCGACTTCAAAATAATTCAAAACCAATTATGAATAATGTAGTACTCATATTGATGAATAAGCTCAATAGAGCAAAAGGATGAGAAAAGAACTAGTCCTTTTGATTGAGTTGACGTAATAATATTTGTTTAATCTAATTAGTTAGTATCCTATTTTGCTAAATAATTTTTCGGAGTTCCTTAACTAAAATTATTAGATTGGTTAAAGAACTACCGTACAAGCAATATTATCTACAATTAAAAGAACCAAAAAATAATTGCACCAATTTCAAAGCTTCCATTTCGTTCTGTTATCACTAACCAATACGAATTGTATCAAGACTGTCAATTACACCAAATACACTCAACAACCAAAGAATTACTACAATAATTACTACAGCGTTCAAAATTTTCTTGATGGTGGTCTGCATTGGTATATAACTGTTAATCAACCAAAGAACAATGCCAACAACAAGTAATACGATTACTAATGATATAAGTGACATAACTTTTTTCCTTTCTTTATATATTTATTATTTTTTATTTCCGCTATTGAAAAATGATAACGAGATATTCATTTGCAAAAACGGATGTTGTTTTATTTTTTATAGTTTTCCCAGAATGAACCAATACCTTTACCCAAAGCACGAAAGTTTTTCTTGAAAGGAAAAACAGCGTCAACAATAACATCTCTAATTGTGGTTTCAACATTCAATAATTTATTTGCAAATTCTCTTACATCGCTAATAATCGATCTCGAGACTTTTAGCTGTGTATCAATTTCATCTATTACATTTTCAGTTTTTTGGGAAAGCTCATGTGCTGAATCGATAAATAAATTAATCTTGAATGCGAGATTCGCAAAATTTGAACTAATAGATTGCACAGATTTAGCAATCTTAAAATGAAAGTAAATCAGTGCAATACAAAGGGCTGAAGCTGATATTAGCAAAATAACTATTAAAATTTCTGTTAAGTTCATTTTATTACTTTACTTTTTTCTTTTCATCTTCATAAGTTTCTTTTCCTGCTTTAACCGAAGACATCAATTTCTCTGTTTCGGCTTCTACTATTTCTTTACCGGAATTAAATACTTCCATTGTTTTTCCTTTTGCATCATTAAAAACTTTTTCAGCATCCTTATACATGGCTTCCGATTTTGATGTCATATCGTGCAGAATACTTGCAAATTTCTTTCTATTTTTATCTATAGCTTTACCAGCATTACGCTTTGTCTCGGATATATACTTATCCACTTCATCAATGTATTTATCAGACTTTTGAATTATTTTTTTTCTCATTTTCTTACCGCTTTTAGGTGTAGTTAAAAATGCAACAGTAGCTCCAACAGCACCACCAGCCAAGAAGCCGACTAAATATCCTTTTGCGCTTTTTGTATTTTGTGACATAATAAATTCCTTTCTTTATAATTGTTTTTTAATTGGTCATAGTTAATAAAGCAGACCAAATCTTGCTATTTCAAAAAATTTTAAGTGTTTTGATAAATATCTAAATATTATTACAGTTTATAAATAGAATCCAATTGCTTGCTATTACTTTTGGTTTAGCACATCATTTAGAGCCTTTTCAGTTGCATCCAAATCATGATTAAACTCTCGTTTGAATGCTTCCCAATTATCTTTTCCTTGAAAATTATATTGGCTAATTCTCTCCTTAAGTTCTATGCTTTTTGCTTCAAGAGACATTATTTCATTTTCAAATTTGTTTTTAAATGTTGCACTAGAAGTGCGTAGTTTAACTTTAAAATCATCAATTTTTTTTTGATTTACATTAATTTTTAGTTCAGAATCAGTTCTGAATTGCTGCCATTCTTTATCATATTCGGCTCGCGCATCTCTTAAATCTTGTTTTGCAATTTCAACATCCTCTTTAGCTTCCTCAACATTTTTTTGATTGTTCTCACAACTTGTAAAAACTAATCCTGCAAATAGCAGGCTAACTAGTGTAATAAAATACTTCGTTTTCATGATTTTCCTCAACATTGTTTATAATGATTAAAATGATAATAAATAGTGGTTCGTTATATTTGACAATTAACTCATCATTTTTTTTCTATTTATGAACCAATAATATTTCTCAATTATTTTTTGTATCTACTCCGCAATTAATCGGCAATCTGTCAAAATATCTTTCTAATGGTATTTCAATTAGATTTTCCTATTGACATAATATAATATCGAGAAATTATGGATTGTTCAATAAAGCAAAGGGATGAAAAAGGAACTACATCTTTTGGATGAGTAAGCTTCTAATAAATGTATATATATATTTATTTTCACTCAGGTTAAGGCTTTACTATTATTAAATATAGTTTCTGCAAAATAATGATTTATCTCTTTGTCATTTCTCTTCCGACAAAAAAACATCGGAATCGAAATGACAGATTCAGAAACTCTATTAATAATTATTCATTCGTCCAGATATTGTATTAAGAGATGACTTTAACCCCAAATATGCATTAGAAAAGCATTAATGCATATTCGACTAACTCGCTCTAAGCGTTTGTACTATTGTTCACTTAACCTTTTGGGTACAAACGCTAAGACCGAGTAAGTCGGGGCAAGTTCGCTTCTATATTGATTGTTCTTTTTCTAAAATTGTTTATTTTAATCCTATTGCATTATCCAGGTTAAATTTATAGACGGCAAACATAACTGCAAATTTATGTGTATCTGCTTTTTTAGAAACAGCAATAGGTTGCAATATTTTGAAGTGAGATTCAATTTAACCCCAAAATATTCATTAGCAAAATATTAATACATATTTTCGAATAACTCGCTTTAAGCGTTTATACCATTTTTCACTCAACCTTTTGGTTACAAACGCTAAACCGAATAAGTCGGAACAAGTTCGCTTCTATATTGATTAATCTTTTTCTAAAATTGTTAATTTAAATCCAATTGCATTGTCCAGGTTTAAGAAATCAGTTTTAATAAGTATGAATAGTTAAGTTTAATGCTTTATTTTAGAAGTGAAAAAACAAACATAATCTTGTCCTTATTCTAAAATTTAATAAAGGATATTTATTATATTTGCGGAAAAGAAAAAAGAAGTTCAAATATGGAAGAAAAAAACAAATTTAACTATCACACAGTATTTGACGAAACTGTTGATGCAATTTTTATTACGGATGGTTATTCAGGTAAAATAATTGATGTTAATAAATCAGCTTGTGAGCTTCTTGGATACATAAAAGAAGAACTTATTGGGCAGAATTTAGCAAAAATTTTAGAAGGGAAGAACTCAGCTATTCCTATTAAAACACCAGCACAATTTACAATGTTTGGAAGCGTTCTTTCCAATAAAGAAATAAGTGATAAATTTGGCAAGGTTATTTATGTTGATATGGTCATTAATACTTTTTCTGATGAAACCGGGAATTACGTTTTTACTTCATTAAGAGATGCAAGCGAACGAATTGGGTACGAAAATAAGATTATTGCAATAAATGATGAACTTAAAAAAAGTATTGCCACCAAGGACAAATTTTTTTCGATAATAGCACACGATCTAAAAAATCCAATTTCGGCTATAATTGGTCTTTCTGAAATTGTAACTAATAAAAATGAAGAAATTGAGGCAGATGAAGCTCAAGAATTTTTAGAGATGATTAAGAATCTTTCTCAACATACTTATGAGCTTTTGGAAAATTTATTAAATTGGTCAAGAATTCAAACAAATAATATTGAGGTAAATAAAGAATATTTTGATTTGAACAAACTAATAAATAAAATAATAAACATTCTGCAGCCTTCAGCGGAATTAAAAAGGGTTTCTTTAATTAATGGTGTTGATGAAAATTATAGTGTATTTGCTGATTATGATATGATTAACACTATTATTAGAAATCTTGTCTCAAACAGCATAAAATTCTCACCGCAAGATTCCAATATAACCATATACGAAAAAAATGATTCGGATAATTGGTACATTTCAGTAAGTGATGAAGGTGTTGGGATGGAAGAAAGTTATATTGCTAATCTTTTTAATATTGATGTTCATACCTCACGACAAGGTACTAACAAAGAAAAAGGAACTGGAATTGGTTTGTTGCTTTGCAATGAATTTGCAAAGCTTAATAATGGCTCCATTAATGTAATTAGTGTATTAAATGAAGGAACTACATTTACCATTAAATTACCAAAAGAAGCACTATGAAAAAATCTTTAATTTATTTATGTGTTGTTTTTGTATCGTTATCGATCAATAATATAAACGCACAAAGTAATTTAAAAAAAATCAGATTTGCAGTACATTGGATGCCGCAGGCACAATTTTCAGGATATTATATTGGGGTTGATAAAGGCATTTATAAAAAATATGGATTCGACGTTGAAATTATACATTCTACATCAAGTGTTACATCTCAAGACCTGCTTTTAGATGGCAAAGTGGATTTTGCTTCAATGTTTTTAACTACTGCTATGGTGCTTCGCTCCTATAATGCTCCAATCATAAATGTAGCACAACTTTCACAAAGGTGTGGGCAAGTTTTAGTAGCAAAAAATAATAAAATAAAAGAAATAGCTAATTTAAATAATAAGAAAATTGGTATTTGGAAATCGGGTTTTGATGAAATATTGATGTCATTCATTAATAAAAATAAATTAAATGTTAAGATTGTTCTTATAAATTCTACAATAAATTTATTCCTTTTTGATGGAATTGAAGCTATGAATACAATGTGGTTTAATGAATATCATTCAATTATTAATGCAGGTATAAACGAGGATGAGCTTAAAACTTTCTTTTTTGCAGATTATGGATTAGATATTCCTGAAGATGGAATTTACATGTTACAAAATAATTTTGATAAAGAAACCGTTGATAAATTTATTAAAGCAACATTTGAGGCATGGAATTACACTTTTGAGAATAAGGAAGAAGCAATTAAGTTAGTTGAAATAGAAATGAAAGCACAAAATATTGCATTTAATAAATCGCAACAAGTATGGATGCTTAATAGATTACACGATCTCTTTTATGTTAAAGATAAAAAATATTTAAAAGGTCAGCTTTTAGAGTCGGATTTTGAAAACACTTACAATATTCTCACAGATCTCAACAGGATTAATAACAGCTTTAATTATGTTGATTTTTATTTTGGAATTAAATAGTAAAATATCATGCTTCCTAAAAAACACACATTCGCATTTCGTCTTAACCTTTATGTGGTTTCTTCTATTTCCTTAATTGCATTTATAATTTTCACATCTTATTATTTTATTTCCAGAAATATGTTTTTAGATGCTGCTGAACAAAATGCTAAAAATATTACCGAAAAATATGTTAATCAAATTGATGCAGTAATTGGTAAAGTGGCTAAAATTCCATTTAATTTTGCAATGATTGTAGAAAATAATATTTTGGATGAAAAGAAACTTGTTTTGATGCTTCAAAATATTGTTGCTAATAACGAAGAAGTTTATGGAAGTGCTGTTGCATTTGAACCATTTAGTTTTAATAAGGATAAGTATTTTTCGTCGCATTATGTTTATAGAAGCGATGAAAAAATTATTACTTCCGATTTAAACGACCCCAAATATGAATATTTTTACCAAGATTGGTATCAAATTCCTGCTAAACTTGGTAAGCCTGTTTGGAGTGAACCCTATTATGACGAAGGTGGTGGAAACACACTTATGACGACCTATAGTGTGCCATTTTTTAGGACTCAAAATGGAGCAACAGAATTATGGGGAATTATTACAATTGATATTGAGTTGGATTGGTTAGATAAAATTGTTTCATCAATCCAAATTTATGATACTGGTTTTGCTTTTGTTATTAGTTATGCTGGAACTTTTGTAACTCACCCAAACAGAAATTTCATAATGAATCAAACAATATTTTCACTATCGGAAGAATTTAATATTCCTTCATTAAGAGATATTGGAAGAAAGATGATTGCAAAAAAAAGCGGTTTTGAAAAATTAAATGGCGTTACTATTAAAGACGATTCAAGAATTTACTACACGCCTTTTAATTCAAACCAATGGGCGCTTGGTGTAATTTTTCTGGATAAGGAACTTTATGCCGATTTGAATAATCTTTCACTTCTAATTGTTGTAATTGGCTTTTTTGGCTTAATATTTATTGTTACTACTATAACAACAGTTTCAAAAAAATTAACAAAACCACTTAATCTTTTTGCAAATGCTGCCACAGAAATTGGTTCTGGAAAATTTAATTCAAAACTTCCCGAAATAAATTCAAAGGATGAAATTGGTGAACTTTTCAATTCGTTTAAACAAATGCAATTTGAGCTTAATAATTATATTAAAAATTTAAAGGAAACAACTGCTGAAAAAGAAAAGATGCAAAGCGAATTAAGAATTGCTCATAAGATTCAAATGGATATGGTTCCAAAAATATTCCCTCCTTTTCCTGAAAGGGAGGATGTTGATTTATTCGCAATTCTAGAATCTGCCAAAGAAGTTGGTGGCGATTTGTACGATTTCTTTTTTATTGACGACGAAAAAATTGTTGTTCTTGTTGGTGATGTAGCTGGCAAAGGTGTTCCAGCCTCCTTGTTTATGGCTGTTACACGAACATTAATTCGCTCTAAAATTATAAAAGGAATTACGAGTTCACAAATTATTGATCAAATTAATCGCGATTTAATGCAGAATAATGATAGTCAACTTTTTGTCACTTTACTTTTGTGCATTATAGATCTTAAAACCAAAACTATGGAATATACCAGTGCGGGACATAATCCAGCTTATATTGTTTCAGAAAAGGGCGAAATTACTGTCCTAAAAGATAGACATGGAATGGCTTTAGGCTTGTTTGATTTGCAACCTTATAAATCAAGCATTTACCAAATGGAAAAGGGGGATAAGTTTGTGCTTTACACTGATGGCGTTAATGAAGCTATGGATAAAGATGGAAATATTTATGATTACTTCAGATTAGAAAATATGCTGGTAAAAATGCAAAAATTATCGGCTAAAGAAAGTACTGAATTAATTATACAGGATATTAAAAAATTTGCTGATGGTGCTGAACAATCGGATGATATAACGTTAATGGTAGTTACTCTAAAGTAATTTGATAAATAAATGTAATTTTTTACATGTTAATAAATAATAGTTTTTTCAATTATTGGATAATGGAAAAAACTATTTTTCTTTTGGGGTTAAACTTTTTACTAATTTTAAGATATTTCTATCACCACTTCTCTCATAATAAATATCATCAGTTTTCTGTTTGACAATATGAATACCTAAACCGCCAATTTGTCTTTGCTCTAACTCTTTATCTGTGCTTACTTCATCTTTTGAGAGGGGATTAAACTCTTTTGCATCATCTATTATTTTTATAACTATATTATTATTCTCAATATCCATAAAAATATCAATCATGTGAATCTCATTATCAATATATCCATAGTTGATTGTGTTTGTAATAAGTTCATCAAGGATAAGATTTAATTCAAAAACTATGTTAAACGAAAGATTATTTTCCTCGCCAAATTGTTCAACATAGGAAGCAATAATGTTAAGGCTTGATATTTTGTTTTCTATTGAAATATTTTTCATAATTAAGAATTTTTTTTAAACAAATATATCCAATTTTTGTAGTATAAAAAATATTCAAACTCCGTAATAAATTAGTTTGGTAAAGTGAAATTGAACTATAAATACGTATTAGAAAAGCATTAATGCGTATTCGTCTAACTCCAGTATAAGCGTTTATACCATTTTGGTACAAACGCTTAGCCCGAGTATGTCAGGGCAATTTCGCTCCTTTATTGATTCATCTTTTTCTAAAATTGTTTATTTTAATCCTATTGCATTATCCAGGTTTAATAGAAAATACCAACAACTAATTTAAATCTTCAAAAACTTCATTGTGCTGTTCTTGCACTCTAATAAATGTTGTCCTTTTAGTGAGTTCTTTTAATTTAGAAGCTCCAACATAAGTGCAAGTTGATCTAAGTCCACCTAAAATATCTTGAATAGTTGCACTAACTGGACCACGAAAAGGAATATTTACAGTTTTACCTTCTGAAGCTCTATAATCTGCAACACCGCCAACATGTTTGTTCATTGCTGTTTCTGAGCTCATTCCATAAAATTGTTTTAGATTTTTTCCATTAATTTCAATTAGTTCACCACCGCTTTCATTATGTCCGGCAAGCATTCCACCAAGCATAACAAAATCGGCACCTCCACCAAAAGCTTTTGCAACATCACCAGGAACTTTACATCCACCATCAGAAATGATTTGTCCTCCAAGACCGTGAGCAGCATCAGCACATTCAATAACAGCGGATAATTGTGGATAACCAATTCCAGTTTTAATTCGTGTTGTGCAAACAGAACCAGGTCCTATTCCAACTTTAATAACATCAGCCCCGGCAAGCAATAATTCCTCAACCATTTCACCAGTAACCACATTGCCAGCAAAAATTATTTTATCTTTATGTATTTCTCTAGCACGTTTTACAAAATCCACAAATTGTTCTGAATATCCATTTGCTACATCAATGCAAATAAATTTTAATTTAGGGAAATTTGATATCAACAGATTTAACTTTTCTAAATCACTTTTACTAGTGCCTGTGCTTATAGCTATATAATTATAAAAATCATCGTTTTTATCTTCTAAAAATTTGTGCCATTCCTCTGCGGAATAATGCTTATGTATAGCAGTCAATAATTTGAAAGTAGCTAATACTTCAGCCATTTGAAATGTTCCAACTGTATCCATATTTGCTGAAATAATTGGTATTCCTTGCCATTCAATACCAGTGTGAATAAACTTAAAAGTTCTTTCTAAGTCCACCTGAGATCGAGTTCTTAGATTAGACCGTTTTGGACGAATCATAACATCCTTAAATCCAAGTTTTATATCTGCTTCTATTCTCATAAATTCCTCAAAAAATATAAAATTGTAAACTAATAATAATAAATGATAAATATTAAAAGGTGTTCAACTTTTAATACTAAGAATCAACCCCAGGTTTTTTCCTTAAATTCTTTTGTGTAAATGCTTCTGCTTTGAACTCCTTCGTTCATTTTTCCTACAGGTTTATAATTACTAATATACTGGCTTTTCTTTTTGTATGCTAATTCGGGGGCAGATCATTCCCAGAATCTGAATCATATTTTGCTTCACAAAGACATCTTGGAAACGATGTCGTAAAACCAACAGAACAATTGCTAGCAAAAGAAGCTGTTAGTGAAGCAACAACAGAAATACCAAAAACTTATGAGCTACTTGGAAACTATCCAAATCCGTTTAATTCCAACACAACTATAAGATATTCGCTTTCGCAAAGTGGTTTTGTA
>PCUD01000178.1 GCA_002786785.1 Ignavibacteriales bacterium CG18_big_fil_WC_8_21_14_2_50_31_20
TATCGGAATTCTTTACGATGGAAGATAAGGTAATAAGGTTGATATTCTTTTGATTATCTTGGTTACTAAGGTAATTAGGTTAATTATGACATACATTTATGAGTCCACTCTTAAAATCTTTATTTTGTATCCGTCATTGCGAACACATTCACTTCGTTCAGCAGAAACTCGTGAAGCAATCTTTAGAATTCGTCTCGAAATCGTCCCGATAAATAGGGACTTCGGCATTCTTCGACAAGCTCAGAACGCCTCGAAATAACAGGAACGATCTTTTTACACCAGACTCATTTATATTTTGCATTAATTTTCCCCCGATTTCATCGGGGCTTTTTTCCCAAGCATCGTCTTGGGAAAAAGTTAGCAACTCACCTTACGCAGATTGACGGCTGCCGGATGAAGTGATCTCAATTTTGAATTAAAAACAAAAGATTGCTTTCCCGCATGCGGGATTAGCTAACGGTTTATTTCTTTTTTGGCTTTGGCGTTAGCTCAGCCGAACGGTTCTGCTTGTTCCGCCCCGCGGGGGCTTGCCCGGGTTAGGATGAAGGGTTACGGTGTGCAGCTATTTGATTTAAGATTTGAGGATGATGAGAAAAAAAATAGCGCCCGGGAATCCGTTAGCTAACGGATATTTCTTGCCTTTGGAAAAATAAATAAATACATTTTACCAAACAGCATTTAGAGAATATGGAGATGAGTGAAAAAACAATCACACAGTCCGTTTCCGTTAGCTAACGGATAACGGATCGAACGCTAACAGACACGGTGTGGTTTCGCACAACACTATTTTATCCGTCAAAACGCCGGACAGGTCTGCAAATGAGCAGTTAGATTTTACAACGCTCATCTTTCTCTTTTTTGCTCATTTACAGATAAAATACTAAATAGTTATACTTACTCACAAATAAGAGAGGTACTAACGGTAATGAAAATATTAAAGAAATTTTATCCGGTTGGTTTTTTATAGTGCTTTTATAAGAGCATCATCAATTAATCAATTCACTAAAATTTTATAATGGAAAATTAAAAATGAAAAAATTATTTTTACTAATTATGCTTCCATTTCTCTCATTGTTTGCGGAAGAACCATTACATTATGGTGAAGTTATTATTGAACTAATTAATAAAGGTACAAGCTGGAATGTTACCTTTACAGCTACTGCGATAACCGAAAGATGGGATGAAAATTATTATTTAACTTCTGATTATTCATCTGCAAGCGTTCAAGTCCCGAAACCTGGATCCCCTCAAAATTATACTGCTTATTTTGATTTAGTTATTGATGTAAATGCTGGAATGAATCCAATTGTAGCATTAGGCAAATATAAAATAAGTGCCAAAGAAGGGGGTGTCGAACAAGCATACTTCTATATGGATTGGCGAACCTCGGATTATGGTGTCTCCCCCGATGTTTATTTCAAATATGATTATGCTAATAAAAATTTTAGAAACAATGACAACACACAAACCATAGATGGCACTAATCAAACGGTTTGGGATTTAGTCGGTGGTATTGACCACGTAACTTCCGGGTTGGAACTATACTTGAACATTACAAATAATAATTCTCATCCCAAATTGCAGTTTAATGCCTACCACAATCCGAGCAGTGTATCGAAATATTATATTTATAAAAAGAAAGATTCACCAAACTTTGTTAAAATCGCTGAAACAACTAATTTAGAATATACTGATTTTTCCGAAGAAATTGTTTCCGGACCTTATATTGCACATGAACTGATAGCAAAGTACAAAGTGTCGGCTTTTTTGACCAACAACCAAGAAACATTAAAAGGAAATGAAGCCGATGTTAGAGTTGTAGGAATTCCTATGCAGAAAGCTAATATGAATAGAAATGATGAAGTAGCCAATTATTATGTAAGGCAGAACTATCCAAATCCGTTTAATCCATCAACAATAATTAATTATCGGTTAAAAGAAGATGGTTTTGTAAACCTTAGCGTTTATAATTCAATAGGCGAAACAGTTGCTGAATTAGTTAATCAGAGACAAGAGCAAGGAAGTTATTCAATTGAATTTAACGCATCAAATTTACCAAGTGGAATATATCTTTATAAAATTCATACTGATAATTTTACAGATGTAAAGAAGATGATTTTACTCAGATAATTATTTTTGTTTTTTGCGATTAACTCGATGCCGGGTTTTGTTTTGTTAAAATCAAAACCTGGTTTAATTATGAAAAGGTGCTCAATATGAAAAATATTTTTTATTTAACGTTGCTGTTTCTCCTAAGTATTTCAAATATTATTGCCCAAATACAAACAGATATTGAATGGCCAACACTTGCAAATTCCGATTGGCCTATGATTAAGCACGATCCACAATTTACCGGACGTTCACCTTATAAAGGTCCTCAAACACCAACAATAGTTTGGACTGCAGATATGAAAGATGGTATTTTCTCCGGGCCGGTAATTGGCGAAGAAGGTAATTTATATTTCGGTTCATATTATCAGTTAGACAGCGCCGATCATTTCTATTCATATACACCAGATGGTAAACTAATATGGGATTATAAATTAGGGACAAACCGCCCACCACAGTCCGGTATTTTAATAGATTCGAGCAATACAATTTATTTTGGTTCACTTGATAAATATTTCTATGCCCTAAATTCTGAGGGCACATTAAAATGGAGATATGAAACATCTGCGCCAATAGTAGAAATAGCAATACCCAACATTGATAAAGAAGGAAGATTATATATTACAAATGGTTTAGGTGAATTATATTCTATTAATCCCAATGGTACATTAAATTGGAATATAAATTATGAAGACGGCTTTTTTCGAAAATCTCCTGTTTTTTCACCAGATGGGAATACAATTTACATATTTGGAGCAGATTCAAACCTCTTTGCACTAAATCTTGATGGAAGCCTAAAGTGGAAATTTAGTTGCATTGCAGCAGAAAAGGGACCACTGGTTGATTCTAATGGATATATATATTTTGGTATCGATTATAATTTTTATTGCCTACAACCAGATGGAACCATTAGATGGAAATTCGGTGATTTTATTGTGGGTTCCTATTCAGTGCCTTCTATTGATAAAAATGGAAATATTTATGCAATAGGATTCCAAATAACACAACAAGGGGTTGAGAATTTGTTAATCTCAATATCCTATAATGGTAATTTTAACTGGAAATATACATTTGATTTTATAGAACCAGACGACTATTGGCAACCATTAATATGTGATTCAGAAGGTACAGTTTATGTTGGTTCAACATTTGGATATTATTATTATGCAATATCAAGTGATGGTGAATTAAAATGGAAATTACCTCTTAATGATTATCAAGTTGACAACACCGGGTCCATTACAGCGGACGGCACGCTTTACATCGGTGTTCATAAAAGCTCACTGTCGCCAAATCAGCAAAAAACTTTAATTGCCATTAGGGATACGGGTACCGTAAGTGTAAAAGACAATTTCAAAACTTTGGATTATAAATTGGAACAAAATTTTCCCAACCCATTTAACCCAAGTACAACAATAAATTATGTTGTTAAAGAAAGAGGATTCGTTCAATTAAAAGTGTATGATGTTCTAGGTAAACAAGTACTAACTATAGTTAATGAAGAAAAATCACAAGGAAGTTATTCTGTTTCATTTAATGGAAATAATTTGACAAGCGGAATTTATGTGTATTCTTTACGAGTAAATAATTTCACACAAAATAGAAAAATGATTTTGCTGAAGTGAGCCGTTACAAAATAAATATAAATTGTTTTAGTTTGCTCTTATATTATAGAGCGTAAGTATTACGTTTAAGGGATTAATGCCGAAACGTGCTGAGGCATAATCCCGTGTTCCCGCTAAAAACGGGCGGGATCTAAGGATGGACTAAGGCGCAAAGCGGATTTACCCGGTTACCTGTATTTTCAATAAGCATTTTGTGGAGGAATCAATTTCGGAAAGGGAAAAGAAATTGAGCGAAAGAAGAATTTTGCATAAATATTTTTCAAAATTTTTCTTAGCGTTAGAATAATCTTATAAACAAACATATAACGTTTAAGGGATTAATGCCGAAACGTGCTGAGGCATAATCCCCTGTTGGACTAAGGCGCAAAGCGGATTCGTTCAACATGCCGTTAGCCCTCTATGAAAAATGGATAGTGTTTTTTAATATGTTTTCTATTATCTTTTTGAAGACATTTTAAACAAAATAAAGTGAAATCATGAGTAAAGAATTTTCTGATAAGATTGTAAATTATTTCAAAAATAAACCTGTAAAGAAGGCATTTTTATTTGGTTCTGTATCACGAAATGAAAATGATGACTTGAGTGATGTGGATATATTGGTTGAGTTAGATTATTCACAACCAATTGGTCTTGGTTTTGTAAGAATGAAACTAGAATTAGAAGACTTGTTAAAAAGGAAAGTCGATCTTCTTACAAGTAATAGTGTCTCAAAGTATATTAAACCATTTATTGATTCAGAAAAAATATTGATCTATGAGAAATAGTTTGGGCGATAAAGCACGTTTACAACACATTTATGATGCTATTCTTGAAATCGAATCGTATGTAACAAAATCGTCTTACGAAGTATTCCAATCTAATACAATGATGCATTATGCTTGTGTCAAACAATTAGAAATTATTGGTGAAGCCGCAAATCATCTTACGTCTCACTTCAAAAAACTCTATTCAGAAATACAATGGCGTGAAATAATAGATCTTGGAAATTTATTAATCCATGAATATTTTGGTATTGATACTAAAATTGTCTGGGATATAATTACAACAGATATTGTTTCATTAAAGCCGCAAATCAAAGAAATAATAGAACAATTATAAACAAGGACTAACCAGTTATTCCGATTAAAGTCAACACGTAATTTAAATGTTTGATAAATATTTTTTAAGTGCTTTCGGGATGCAGTTATCCCGAAAGAAGAATATAACCCTTGCTTTTTGCGGATGTAAAAAGTAGAAGGAAATCTTTTCCCGCTAGAAGCGGGATTGTTGCCCAAAATAATTAATACGGCAGTGTTGGATTTTAATAATTTGTCCTTGCAATAAGATAGTTTTCCGACAATTCTTTATATTGATGTCATATAATAATATTGATATTTAAAATGCAATTAAAACTCTATCTTGATATTTGTACACTCTGTCGTCCATTTGATAATCAAGGCAATATGAGGATTAGATTAGAAACTGATGCTTATTATCTAATACTTAATGGAATCCAGAGTCAAAAATATGAAATGATAATTTCATCAATGCATTTTAAAGAAATTGAAAGTATTGAAGACAATAGAGAGAAGATTCAAATTATACACCTTTTAGATATATATGGAAAAGAAGGTAATTATGAATATATTAAAGCAAAAGAACGAGCAGATGAATTGATTAAAAATAATATTGGCATCGCAGATTCGATTCATTTAGCTTTTGCGGAGCAATCAGCAGATTATTTAATCACCTGTGATGACAAGTTTATAAAAAGAAGTAAAAGAATAAAAACTGAAATTGAAGTAATAAATCCAGTTGAGTTTTGTACAAAAGAGGAATTAAAATGAGACCAAATGAATATATAAATGAAGAGGAATTGTTTAACAGAGCCATAAGATTATTAACAGAAAAGTTAGGCCCATTAGAAACGAGTAGATTTCTTTCAATTGCTAATCGAAAAAGAATAGAGTCTGTAAAACGACATCGTCAATGGCAATCTAAGTTAAATAAAGGAAAAGTGTTTAAGGAAATATTTGATTTAGTAAAACACGCATAACCAGTTATTCCGATTAAAGTCAACACGTAATTTAATTTTTGATAAATATTTTTTAAGCACTTTCGGGATGCAGTTATCCTGAAAGAAGAATATAACCCTTGCTTTTTGCGGATGTAAATAGTAGAAGGAAATCTTTTCCCGCTAGAAGCGGGATGGATACCAAAAATAAAATTAATTGCGGTGTTGTTTTTTAATAACTTGTCCGGCTCAGACGGATAACACACCGTTATATCGCCCAAAAGTTGTATCCCCCAAAATTTTAGAAGAATTGAGTTTTATTTTGCTATTGTAAAATGGAATTTATATATGTACATTAACTCTGTACAATTAAGAAAGGTTTTAAAATGCCAATAAGTATGACATATACTCAAGCGCGTGCAAATTTAGCATCTTTATTAGATGAAGTATCATTAAATAAAGAGGTTGTGATTATAAATCGCAAAAATGCTGAAAATGTTGCTCTGGTTTCTGAAAGTGAATTATCAAGTATTTTAGAAACTGCCCATTTACTTCGTTCACCAAAAAATGCACAAAGACTATTAAAAACATTACTAAGGGTTCAAGAGAATAAAGAACCTGCCCAAACCCTTGAAAATCTTAAAAAGGAATTCGGTTTTGAAAAATAAACCTCTGAAGAAACGAATAAGTGTTTTTCAACCAGAATTTAGAGAAGATTTAGCTTACTGGATAAAAATTGACCGGAAAGTAGCTTTGCGAATTTTAGATATTGTGGAAGCAATAATGAAAGATCCTTTTGATGGGATAGGAAAACCAGAACCTTTAAGGTTTTTAGGAAGCGGAGTTTGGTCTAGAAGAATAACTCAAGAGCATCGACTTGTATATGTAGTTGGAGATGATAAGATAGATTTTGTTCAATGTAGATATCACTACTAAAGGCAATATAACAAGTTATTCCGATTAAAGTCAACATGTAAACCATATGTTAGATAAAAAAATTTCAAGTGCTTTCGGGACGTAGTTATCCCGAAAGAAGAATATAACCATTCCTTTTTGCGGATGTAAATAGTAGAAGGAAATCTTTCCCCGCTAGAAGCGGGATGTATTCCAAAAATAAAATTAATTACGGTGTTGTGTTTTAATAACTTGTTCCGTCCGTTCGCCACCGGACTGACGGACTTGACCGACCCCTGACGGTTAACACGCCGTTATGTGGCAAATAAGTAAGCATTATTCTATATTTAAGAAAAACAAATAAAAAAGAAATCATTATGAATAAAATTATGAATAAAGTTGAAGTAAAAAATAAAATAGTTAATTCATTAAAAGGACAAAAAGAAATTGAAAGAATTATAATCTTTGGTTCTTTTAATAAAAGCGATTCTCCAAATGATATAGATATTGCCGTTGTTCAAAACAGTTCTGAAAATTATTTAACTCTTGCATTAAAATATCGAAAGCTTATAAGAAACATTTCAAAGGAAATAGCTATTGATATATTCCCAATTTTAGATAAAAATAATAATAGTTTTTTTTCAAATGAAGTTTCATCCGGAGAAGTGATTTATGCAAGAGGAAACTAAAAGTTGGCTCACATATTCTGAAGAAAATCTTGAAGCCGCGAAAGTTCTTATTGCAAGTGAACTTTATAATCCTTGCCTGAACAATATTCAACAATCTATATAGAAAGCGTTAAAATCTTTATTTATTGAGAAAGTAATACCATTTAAGAAAACTCATAACATTATGGAATTAAAAACTATTTTAGAAAAGAATGGTATCCCAATAGAATTAACAGAAGATGAATGTGACTTCTTAGATAGTATTTACTTGCCTACAAAATATCCTCTTGGGAGCGCACTTCCATACTTTTATCCAGATAAAGATATTTGTAAGAAATCAATTGTTTTAGCTGAGCGAGTAATAATAGAAGTAAAAAATTTAGTTAAGTAAAATGCAACATAATGTTACAAGGATTAATGCCTGGCCCCGAAAAAAAAACGGGGTAAACTGCGCTGAGGTATAATCCGGTGTCCCCGTAATCCGTTAGCCAACGGACGGGGTCTATGGATGGATTAAGCCCCTCCTTCACTTCGTTTCGGAGGGCAGGCGCTAAGCGACTTAACCCGGAGGCTTGCATTTTCAATAGTACATTTTACGAGTGTGTTAACTCTTACGGGATGCAGCTATCCCGAAAGAAGAATATAACCCTTCCTTTTTGCGGATGTAAAAAGTAGATGGAAATCTTGGTGCCCAAAATAATTAATACGGCAGTGTTGGATTTTAACAACTTGTCCCGCTTTGCGCATATGCGTCAACTTAATTTTATTAATAATTTGTGTAAATCATTAAAATATAATTGAATATGGTTACTAAATGCTTCTAT
>PCUD01000173.1 GCA_002786785.1 Ignavibacteriales bacterium CG18_big_fil_WC_8_21_14_2_50_31_20
TCGGCGAATTATGTAAGAAAGTTAAGCGATCTATTTCAAAACTATAACAGGTTTGTTGAGGTCCGGCATAAGTCGTGGCTTAATGAAAAAGCGTTGCAGATGTTTCGCCAGAATAATTTAACATACTGCACTATTGATCAGCCGCAGATAGGGCAGTCGCTGCCGTTTGAACCGATAATAACAAACAGTAAAGCATATATTCGTTTTCACGGCAGAAATGTTGAAGCGTGGAAAAAGTCGTTTGGCAATTTTGGCAAAGAGCAGACGTACACAGAACAGAGCGAACGTTACAAATATTTATACTCACCCGGCGAATTGCTTGATATTGAGCAGAAAATAAAAACGCTTCAGGAAAAAGTAAAAGAAGTTTTTGTTATTATGAATAACCACCCTCAGGGAGATGCTGTAGCAAATGCATTTGAGTTGATTCATCTGCTTGAAGAAAAAACAAAAGTGCACGTGCCGGAAACAATTGTTAAAGCATACCCGCGGTTGGCGGGGATTAATATGTAAACACCATACCGCCATAAACGACAGTGCTGAAATAAAACCTCACCCCTGCCCCTCTCCTTAAAAAGGAGAGGGGAACTGCAGTCTCTCTCCTTTCCAAAGAGAGGGATAAAGGGTGAGGTTGCGGCATATCGGAAGATGTAATTAATTAAAATGAATTTTAAATAACCATGTCCACAATATTTCATCTCGATCTTGACGCGTTTTTTGTTTCGGTTGAGCGGCTGCTCGATCCTTCGCTGGAAGGGAAGTTGATAACAATTTGTTTTTAAGAATTTATAAAGCTATTTTTAATTTAGGTAATGGATAAGAAATGATAATCTCCGCGAGCAGAAGAACAGATATACCGGCGTTTTACTCAGAATGGTTTTTTAAAAGAATCGCAGAAGGATTTTGCACAGTTCCCAATCCTTTTAATAGCAAGCAAATTTCGTTAGTTGATTTACATCCTCAAGCCGTTACTGCTATTGTATTCTGGACACGTAATCCTCATCCATTGATTAAAAACCTTTCAACACTTGATGAAAGAGGATACAAATACTACTTCCAATTCACCATTAATAATTACCCCAAACTTTACGAAAAAAATAACCCAAGTTTAGAAACGGCAGTAAGTGGTTTTAGAAAATTGTCGGACAGACTTGGAAAAGGAAAAGTTATTTGGCGTTACGATCCAATTCTTTTTACTGATGATCTTACCGTTGATTTTCATATTTCCAATTTCACTAAGCTTTTTGATGAACTTTCTGATTTCACTAAAAGGATTGTGATTAGCATTGTTGACAACTATAAAAAAACACAACGCAGGGTTTCTGCTTTACAAACTAATTATACTGAAGAGCAAGTAGATAAACCAGAAGTTGAAAAACTTCTTAAGCATATTGTTACTTTGGCAAAGACAAAAAACGTTGAAGTGGAAAGCTGTGCAGAAGCAAAAAGTTTTGCATATATAGGGATTGAGCATGGCAAGTGCATTGATGATAAACTTTTGAAAAAAGAATTTGACATTGATTTAAATTATAAGAAGGATAAAGGACAAAGATTGCCATGTGGTTGCATGATAAGCAGAGATATAGGTATAAACAATACTTGTCTTATGGGATGTGAATATTGCTATGCTACGATTTCACACAATTCAGCAGTAAATAACAGGAAAAAACACGACCCGAATTTTTCATCACTCTTAGTTCATAAAATGTCTGAAGAAATGGAAGAAAACATTAAAGCATTTAAACAGCAGCAAAATTTCACAGGAAAACAAATGGTTCTATTTTAGTTATGCACGATCCGTATTACAAACTATTAAAGACAGTAGCTGAGATTAATGGTTGTCAATTAGATTTAATAATTGACCAAAATCATTCAACAACAGGTGAAATATGTCGTGCTTGCAATTCTAATAATTCTAAAAATATTCAATACTTTCTTGCAGGACTTAAGCTTCAAGTAAAAGAGTTAAGATCATTGCTAAAAGGAGCTTTCGCGAATATTGATTATTCTGATAGATTTACTAGGACTGCTTATATGTTAGCATATTTCCCTTTCTATATTGAACCAATTTACTATGTAACTAAATCACATATTAACAAACTTATAGAAGCCAATACTTCAGAAATAAATATTTGTTTTATAGGTGGAGGTCCTTTACCAGAATTGCTGGGTTTGTCCAAATCTATTTCAGCAAAAAATAATGTCAGCATATTGAACTGTAGTATTTTGGATGCTTTTCCATATTGGATTACTGAAAGGGAATATTGTACTAAATCCTTATTAGAAGATTACTTCAAAGGTGAAGTTGGTATAGATTCTCTTACTTTTAATTTATGGAGTAATAATTTAAAAATTCCCAAAGAGATTCATAATGCGGATTTAGTTGTGGCTCAAAATTGCATTAATGATTGCCCGAAGGATAAGTTTTCTATAATGAAAAATAACTTCCAAATTATTTGGAATAATATGAAGAAAAATTCTTCGATAATTATCTTAGACCTAAATTATAATACTATAAGTGATTTGTTGAAAAATCTAAAAAAATATTTTAGTCAAAGTGGAGGAGAAATCGTGCAAGATATTTCTCGGGGTGAGAAACGACCAAGTATACCTAAGTGTCAACATTTAGAAGAATTGCTTTTTGAACAAACCGATGGATTATTAGCACGAAGAGTAGTCAAATATTATAGCTTAATAGTCAAGAAGATTTAACTATGGCTAAAGCAATTAAAATTGAAAGTATTAGCAATAAACCTCTATCGAAGAGAAATTTTCTTCCAGATATTACTCAATTAAAACCAGAGCAAATAAATGTACTTAGTAAACCATCAACAGAAGATTTAATTGTTTCTGGTCCAGCTGGTTCTGGTAAAACAATATTGGCAGCATATAGATTTGATGATAATAATAAAAAAGGATTGAAGGGGAGAGTTTTAGTTTACGGAAACATTCTTAAGAATTATTTAGGGGAAAAAGTTGGATCCTCTACGATTAAATTGGTTCCAAGAGGAATTTTTGAATATGTTAAAAGTGTAAGTAACATTTCAATTAACATGGCTTTATCTGATTCTCAAAAATTCGAGGATGCCGCACAAAGAGCCGGTGATTGGGCAAAACAATATAAAGGGAGTTTAGATTTTATTATTATAGATGAATCACAAGATTTTCATAATGGACATCTAGATTTCTGTGGACACTTAGCGAAGAATTTAACTCTTTTCGCAGATGACGCCCAAAAATTGTACAAACACGGTAGTTGTACTACTAATATTCTTGGAAAATATTGGATAGAACATAACAGAAAAATCAAGCGAATTGATATTAAAGGTAATTATAGGAATCAACCATCAGTTGCTAATTTAGCAAGTCCATTTTATAATAAGCGGAATCAAGAACCATTTTCTTTTGCTGAATTAGAAGGAGAAAATGAAAAAGTGATTATTTTTGTCAGCAGCAATTTAGATTCTTTACAAGAATATTTAGTACGACAAACAAAATATTATGTTGATAGAGTTATTAATGAGACTCCTAAAATTGGTATTCTTGTTCAGGATAGTCGAAGTATGAGAATTGCAAAGCAATATTTTATAAATAATGGATACAACGGTATTGATGTTAATGATGCAGTTGACATTTTTAATTCTAATCATCCTGTTTTACTAACAATGCATTCTGCAAAGGGTCTTGAATTTGATTATACGATACTTTTTAATTTGGATTATGATAAATTACAGATATTGCATCCAAACAATTTTAATCAAATTATATTTACTGCTATTACGAGAGCTCGCAAATCACTTTCAGTTTTTATTGTTGGAGAACAAAATGGTTTTTTAGACAAAATAAGAAGAGAAGTAAATAACAATTATTACGAAATACAAAATGTTTAGGAGCTTTTATGCTTGTAGGTACTAATATTCAAAAAATTTGGGATTTTGCGAATAAACAGAGATTCTTTTTTAAAGAAATGAATGATGTATCTGAGTTATCGGATTTGCATAAATCTGATATAGATACTGTAATTAAGATAGATAATAGATATAATGAATTAGGCAAACTCTTTTCAGGTCCCATTTTCTTTTCTCATATTCAATATATAATCCCAATTACTAAAAAAGCTACTGAAAGTTTTGAACAACTTTGTAGAATGTTTCCTGAAGTAAATAGATTTATGAGGTAAACAATGGCTGACAAAGAAGAAAAAAAGAAAACCAGAGTTAAAAAAGCACTTTCAAAAAAAACGGTTCAAAAACCCAATAAAGATCAAGAAGAGCTAGGACTCATTCCTAAAGAAGATTCAATTGTTAAAGAAACTCAAAGCATCATTAGTATAGAGAGTTCTCAAATTCCAGAGCAGGGAAAAATAAATCAAACTGTTTTTCCAAATAACTCGGATCATCACGAAGCATTCCCTCGTTATTTATCTGGTTCGTTAAATTTACTTTCGTTTTTATCTGATACTTTAGAGCTTAGAGATAATAAAATAATTCCGGCGATTAATATATCATTACTTCTTGCTTCTTTTGATCGAGTGTCTAAAAAACAATCTGATAAAATATCATTCGAAAATAAGTTTAAATTGGTTTTTACCACTAATAATAAAGAGGCTCGAGACTTTGGTGTAATATTCTTTAGTTTGTTATCTAACGAAAGATGCTTGCTTGATTTAGAAAATCATTTTCAAGATTTCTATGATCTATGTATCAAGTTATTATCTGGAATTGATAGAATTAAGGAAGGGGAGAAATCTTTAAATATTGTGCTTGAATTGCTTCTATATAGTATAGAAATAGAATCATTTCAAAAATTGAAACAATATCTTAAGGAATATATCCCAGATCAGTTTTCTCAGCTTAACGATATATCTGAAAAAATTATTGGATTTTTAAATGAAACAAAATTAGATGATAAATATTTAAATAATTGGAAAACAGCAATTTGGGCTTACCTTTGGGTACTTCGTTATTCTACTCAAAGTTCTGAAATATTATTTGAAGATTTATTTAAAAAGAAGAGTTCACAATTCAAAGAGCTACACATAGTTTTAATCGGTCTATTTGCAACAAAACTATTTCACTCTACTCCAGCATGGAAACCAATTGGACTTAGCTATCAGGGGCATGAAAAAATGAAAGTTTTACAACCCACCGCAGAGGTTTTTTATAACCCAGATATAATCACTTCTCTAAGTTCTGATTCTAAAAAACAAGAAGAATATTTCTGGACTTATATATGGGGGAAACCCTATTCAATGTTTGAAAAACCAGTTATAACAAGCGTGAAAAAATTGCAAAAAAGGATGATGGAGGTTGAGGAAGAAGTTGTTGTTGAAGAAAAAAGCTTTGGTGATTTTATAAAAGTTTATGGTGAGACTAAACCGACAGGTGTTATTCATCTGAGAGCGAATGTATAACCTGCTTCATCGAGTTTTGTTTGTAACTTATTGTTACGCGGGTTTTTTCAAAATTCACTAAAAATATCTTTCTAATTTTTATTTGATGCTATTTTATGTCCACAATATTTCATCTCGATCTTGACGCGTTTTTTGTTTCGGTTGAGCGGCTGCTCGATCTTTCGTTGGAAGGGAAGCCTGTTATTGTCGGTGGCAACCCCCAAGGCAGGGGAGTGGTTGCAGCATGTTCCTACGAAGCCCGGCAGAATGGACTGCATTCCGGAATGCCGATACGTGCGGCGTTTAAACTTTGTCCGCACGGAGTTTATTTGCACGGGCATCATAAAGAGTACGTGCGTTATTCTCACTCAGTAAAAAATATTTTAGATCAATACGCTCCATTAATTGAGCAGGCTTCTATTGATGAGTGTTATATGGATTTTACCGGCTGCGAAAAAATTTATGGTTCGCTTTTTTCGTTTGCATCTTTTCTTCAAAAAGAAATTGCAGTGAAAACAGGACTGCCATGTTCAATCGGTATAGGCAGCAATAAAACGCTAGCTAAAATTGGTTCCGATTGTATGAAACCGAAAGGAATTACATACATAATTCCCGGCATGGCAAAAGAATTTCTTGCACCCATGCCGGTGGAAGTAATACCCGGCGTAGGTAAAGTTTTGCTGCGCGATTTAAACAGCAAGGGCATTTACAAAATATGTGATATTACAAAACTGCCGGCAGATTATTTTGCTGCTGCATACGGCAAATACGGTGTTGATTTATGGCGTAAAGCTAACGGTGAAGGGACAGAATATTTAACTGTTTCGCACGGACAAAAAAGTATTTCGAAGGAAACAACTTTTGATGAAGACGTTACGAGCAAAGAAAAATTGAAATATGTTTTGTTCGAACTTACCGGCAGAGTATGCCACACACTGCGCGAAAACAGATGGCAGGCAGCTACAATAAATATTAAACTGCGTTACTCCGATTTCCAAACGTTAACGCGTGCAAAAACAATTAAACCAACAGACGACGACAGAGTTGTTTTTGATACTGCATGGGATATAATGCAAAAAGCGCACACGCGGCGTATTGCAGTGCGGCTGATTGGTATCGGCGTAAGTAAGTTAAATTCATTCGCCGAGCAAGAAGTTCTGTTTGAGGATGAAACCGCAAAACGGAAAAAACTTTTCCGTGCCGTAAACCAGCTAAGAGGGAAGTATGATTATAAGATTATTAGGATGGGAGTGTAAGATTAGAAGTCACATAATGGTAATATGGTTGCTGGTTGGTTCGGCAGTCACCGGACAATTTGACGGAGACGGTGTTATATTTCCTTCGATGTAGGGAATGCCGCCGTTGGCGGTGGAATGGGGGAATGATGGAAAAATTTATTAAAAATTATTCCATAATTTTAGTTTTCCAACTTTCCATTATTCCATAACTTCATCCATCCATGATAACTTTAATTTTTCACTGAGGGTTTGCTCTTAATTATTACATTTAAAACAGCGTTAATATTATCCTTAAGGCTGGATATTCTCTTAATTTCGTTTCTTACAATTACATTCTCATTTTCTAATTCATATTTAGCTATTATCTTGAATTTTATAGTGGGAGCATTTATTAATTGGTTATACAACTCATACCCTTTATTTATTTTTGCTTCATTAATTATTCCGGCAGCACTTAAGAAAAGCAAAACATTTTCACCAATTCTCAAAGTATCCTCACCTTCTACTTCCAATATTAGCTTTGAAGCAGTCGGTCCCGATCTTATCACCACCGGAACTTCACCTTTGGAAAGATTATAATCGTTTCTAAGGAATTCATTAACTTCTATATAAGCAATTGTATTAAAAGAAGCATTTTCTTTCATGGGATATTCTTTTCTTTTTACAACTCCAATGATGATGCAATCGGAAAGGGCAGTGAAAACTTTTTCATTTAAATGGCTATACATTGTACGTAATGATGAAAGGTCGACTCCAATTGTTTTGAGATTAGATACCGTGGTATCATTATAACCCATACTCAGCAAAAATTCTTTATCCATTTCATCGTGAGTTAACCCCGTTTTATTTTCACCGGCAAGAGGAGCCCAACCCCTCTCTACCATTATGTTGTAAACCGGATTAGTTTGCGCTTTAGCAGCAAACATGGTTAAAGTAGTAAGTATTAAAAACAAGTATTTTATTTTCATAAAGTATCGCAAGTATCAGTTAATCTGTTACTTCAGATTAATCAAAATAAAATTGAATAGCAAAACCCTCATCCCGGATAAAAAAAATTGACCATAATTCAATTTGCCGGGGATGGAGTCATTTCCCATCCCCGATTAAATTAAATTTTTATTTCATTAACAAAATCTTCTGTGTTTTAATAAAAGAATCCGCTTGTAATCTTACGAAATAAACTCCGCTTGCTAATAAGATGTTATCAACATTGGCAGAAAAAAGCACTTCGTAAATTCCTTTTTCGAGAACGTCATCTATAAGCATTTTAATCGGAACTTGTCAATAGAAATGAGACAAATATTTTAGAGCTGCAGAATAAATTATTTGACAAAGAACAATAGAGTTGTATATTTGCCATCAAGTTTTATGAAAAATATCAACGG
>PCUD01000176.1 GCA_002786785.1 Ignavibacteriales bacterium CG18_big_fil_WC_8_21_14_2_50_31_20
GCAAGTTCGCTTCTATATTGATTGTTCTTTTTCTAAAATTGTTTATTTTAATCCTATTGCATTATCCAGGTTTATTATCTTATCAAAAAAATCATGTAAGCTAATTCCCTTTTCTCTGTCTTTGAATAATGCATTGAGTGTTTTGTTATCTGGTTGTGTGTAATCGGATTTACCGATGTAAACTAGTTTTATTCTGCATTTTGCTAATTTGAGGATGTAAAAAACTCCAGGTTTGTTAGGTAGTTTTTGAGATAATTTTAGGAAATCATCACCATAATTATAAAAAATATTACCTTTGTGTTATATTTTTCCAGCTCGTCAAACATATAGGATATTCATTAAAATATAAAGGGCTGAACAGGTAGAGGGCACAACCTGAACAGCCTTTTTGAGTCGTTATCTTTCGATAACTATCTCCCTAAACATAAAGATAATTTAGCATGATGTCAAGAATAAGATTTTTAAAAAGCGCCCAATCCAGTAATATCTTCACCAATAATTAGTGTGTGCATTTCGTGAGTACCTTCGTATGTTTTAACTGATTCAAGATTATTTGCATGGCGCATTATTGGATATTCGCTTGTAATTCCGCTTGCTCCAAAAATTTCGCGCGCAGTTCTTGCAATTTCTAAAGCTTTTTCTACATTATTTCTTTTTGCAAGAGATATTTGTGTATGCTTAATATTTCCAGAATCTTTTAATTTTGCTAATTGTAAATTTAGTAATTGAGTTTTTGTTATTTCAGTTAGCATCGTCACTAATTTATCTTGAGTTAGCTGGTAACTTGCAATAGGTTTATTAAACTGAATTCGAGTTTTTGCATATTCAAGAGCCGAATCGTAACAAGCCAGCATTGAGCCTGTAACTCCCCAAGCAATGCTAAAACGAGCTTGATTTAGACACATTAATGGCGCTTTTAATCCATTAGCTGCAGGCAGTAAATTTCCATCCGGAACAAATACATCTTCAAAAATTAATTCGGAAGTAATTGAAGCACGAAGTGAATGTTTCTTTTTAATTTCTGGAGCAGAAAATCCTTTAAAACCTTTTTCAACAATAAATCCTTTAACAACGCCATCCAATTTTGCCCAAACAATAGCAATATCTGCTATTGAGCCATTTGTTATCCACATTTTAGCACCATTAAGCAAAAACCCACCAGAAACTTTTTCGGCTTTTGCAATCATTCCATTAGGATTTGACCCATAATCTGGTTCTGTTAATCCAAAACATCCAATTGCTTCAGCATTAGCAAGTTTAGGCAACCATTTCATTTTTTGTTCTTCACTTCCAAAAGTAAAAATTGGATACATTACCAGTGAACTTTGTACGGACATAAAGCTTCTTAACCCACTATCACCTCTTTCTAACTCCTGATTTACCAATCCATAAGCTAAATTATTCATTCCAGCACAACCATATTTTTCTGGAAGAGTCATTCCAAACACACCAAGCTCAGCAAGTTTTGGAATAAGTTGAAATGGAAATTTTGCTTCTTGATAATATTCTTCAATTATTGGAATAACTTCTGCATCTACAAATGTTCTAACAGAAACTTGAACAAGTTTTTCTTCCTCATTTAGTAAGTCAATAATGTTAAAATAATCTACTGCTTCAAATTTTTTCATAATTTAACTGCCTTTTTATGTACTTAAACATTCTTCTCAAATTGTTTGTTTTTAATCAAATTCTTCATCTTTAATATTTAATTTTCTAATAACCTCAAAAATAACATCGCTTGTAAATCCCCTTCCTTTAAGGAACAAAAACAATTTTGATTTAATTTTAGTAAAATCTGTTTTACCTTTTTTTTGGATTTTTTCAAGTTTGCTTTTGCCAAGTTCAAAAGCATTTTTAATGTTTTTAGGATTTTCTTTAATTGATTCCGTTACTTCTGCAATTATTTCACGCGTAATTCCCTTCCGATATAATTCGGAAGTTATTTTCATTACCCCTTCTTTTTTGCCCTCTACTCTATTTCGCACAAAATTTTTTGCAAATGTTAAATCGTTAAGATATTTTATATCAATAAGATAAGTTATTACCTTTTCAATTATTTGGGAGTCAAAACCTTTTTTCTTCAATTTGTTTTTAAGTTCAAAAATGGAATGGTTTCTGTTGGATAAATAACGAAATGCAGAATTTTTAACTTCAAACTCTGCATTTGCTAATTTTATTTCTTCAATTCTTTTTGGTGATATTTCATCACCTTTAAATATTGAAAGATTTAGATAAACGTCGTAATAAATTTCGATTTTTTCAGATTCATCAAAATATAATATTATTTTATTTCTTCTTTTTTCAAGATTACTTAGAATCATTATTTTATTTTGATTGTTTCAAGAATAATTGTTTTAACAAACCTACTTTTTCTTTTTTGGTTCTTCAGATTTAATTGATTCGTTTTTTGTCATGCCTAACAAATCTTTTAGCTCTTTTTCAATCTTATTATATAATTCAGGCTCTTCGCAAAGTCTGGTTCTAAATTTCTCACGTCCATTAAATCTTTCTTCGCCATAAGTGAACCACGCGCCACTTTTCTGTAAAACACCTTTTGCAACAGCTAAGTCGATTAAATCGCCTTCTTTGCTTATTCCCTGATTATACATAATATCAAATTCTACAACTTTAAATGGAGGAGCAACTTTACTTTTTACTATCTTAACTTTAGTTCTATTTCCAGTAATATCTTCACCACTTTTAATTGCTGCAATTCTTCTAATATCCATTCTTACAGAAGCATAAAATTTGAGAGCATTTCCACCAGTAGTAGTTTCTGGCGAGCCAAACATAACTCCAATTTTACTGCGTAATTGGTTTGTAAAAATAACTGTAGTTCGTGAACGACTAACAGCGCCAGTAATTTTACGAAGTGCTTGCGACATTAAACGTGCTTGAACACCCATTTGAGCATCGCCCATTTCGCCTTCAATTTCTGAACGAGGCACAAGTGCAGCAACTGAATCTATTACAATAACATCAAGAGCATTGCTTCTCACAAGCGTATCAACTATTTCAAGTGCTTGTTCGCCATAATCTGGTTGAGATATAAGTAAATTATTTACATCAACATGAAGTTTTTTAGCATAATTTACATCCAAAGCATGTTCAGCATCTATGAATGCTGCAAGACCACCTTCTTTTTGAGCTTCAGCAATTATGTGTAAACATACAGTTGTTTTTCCCGAAGATTCTGGCCCATATATTTCAACAATTCTACCACGAGGCACACCACCAATTCCAAGTGCGTCATCAAGCGAAATTGAGCCAGTAGAAATAGCTTCAATTTTATTAATAACTCCATCACCCAATTTCATAATTGAGCCTTTACCATAGGTTTTCTCAATAGCACTCATTGTTTCGTCAAGTAACTTCATTTTTGCTTCTTTATCATCAGCCATTTTAACTCCCTAATTTTAAATTATATTTTTTAATTATTTTGTATTCAGAACCGCTCATTTTCAATTCGCTTTTAATTAATGAAAAGTGAGAAACTCTAAATTTTATATTTGATATTTCTTTATTCAAAATTAATTTAATATTTGCAATATTATCATTTTTCTTTAATCTTAAAAGTGTTAAATGGGGTTTATATTTTTTATCGTTTTTTTCAACCCCAATTTCAAATAACTTGTTTTCAATTTTATCCCGTAATTCTAATAATTCATTACTTTCACTAATCCCTGCCCAAAATATTGAAGACAAATCGTTTTTAAAAAAGAATCCAAATTTTGTAAAACTTAGTTTAAACGAATAACTTGAATCGGCAATATTTTGAAGAGCACCAATTAATTTTGGAGTTTCTTTTTCTCTATATCACCAATAAATTTAATTGTAATATGAAGTTTGCCAATATTTTCAAAATATAAATCATAATTATGAAATAATTCATTCCTAATTTTAATTAATTCATTTAAAGCAAACGATTCAATATCAAAAGCAATAAATGTTCTAATCCTCATATTTTATGCCAAGTAAATTCCTTCTTAACATATCTAATGCAGCTTGTGAAGTTCTATCCTTATTTAAAATTCTATCGTCTCCAAATCTGAATTCACGAGCAGTGCAAATTTTATTATCACAATAACCGACGTACACTATTCCAACTGGCTTATTAAAAGTAGCTCCTCCTGGACCAAGTATGCCAGTTACAGCTAATCCAATATCGGTTCCACTTACAGCTTTAACACCTTCTGCCATTAAGCGAGCCACTTCCATACTAACTGCACCATATTGGTCTATCATATTTTCATCAATTTTTAGATGCTCTACTTTAGCACCATTACTATAAGCAATTATACCTCTTTCAAAATAGTTACTACTTCCTGGAATATTAGTTAAGCGTGAGCTAATTAAACCGCCAGTACACGATTCTGCTACAGCAATTTTTAAGTCCCTTTCAGAAAGTAGTTTTCCGACAACACCTTCAAGTGTATCGCTATTTGTACCATAAATGTACTGTCCAACTTTTGCTCTTATTTGCTGTTCAATAAAAGAAAGCTTGTTTTTTACATCGTCATCATTTTCACCATCAACAGTAATTCTTAATCGAACACCAAATTGACTTGGGAGAAAAGCCATTACACTATCTTTCAGCAGTTCATGAATATTTCCGAGTCTTTCAAAAATATAAGATTCTGGAATTCCAGTTGTAAGTAAAGATTTTGTAATTTTATAATTTTGGCTTTCAAGTTTTTCATCTGTTAAACGAGGGATAATATATCCTGTCATCATTTCTTTCATTTCAAAAGGAACACCAGGCATTGAAATAAATATTTTATCTTCATGCTCAATCCATGTTCCAGGAGCAGTACCAAAGTAATTTCTAATTACATCAGCATTTTTGGGAACTAGCGCTTGAGCTTCGTTTGCTGGAGTAACAATGCGGTTTCTCTTTCCAAATATATTTTTAATGTCTTTAAGTACTTCTTCCGATTTTACTAATTCAGTATTAAAGAATTTTACAATACACTCCAAAGTAATATCATCATGTGTTGGTCCAAGTCCGCCGGTAACTATAACCAAATCGTTGTTGGCAAAAGCTTTTCGAAAGGCTTCTAAAATTGAATTCTCTTTATCACCAACAACAACAGCACCAGTTACATCTATGTGGTGTTTAAAGAGTATTTCACCAATAAAAGCGGCATTAGTATTTAATGTTTGCCCAGATAATATTTCATCACCAATTGTAATAATTTCTGCTTTCATCTTTTACCTAAAAAAATATATAAATAATTATATGAATAATAACCAACGTATAAAATGCAGCTATTATATCATCAAGCATAATACCAATTCCACCATTTAGTTTTTCAGAAATATTTGCCGGAAATGGTTTTATTATATCTAAAACCCTCCAAATTACAAAAGCGAAAGCTATAAACCAAATTTTTTTAGGAATGAAAATTAGTGAAATCCACAATCCAACCATTTCGTCAATAGTGCATTGTTTTGGATCTTTTCCATAAACTAATTCAAATTTATTACCTATTAAAACCCCAAGAACAGTAAAAAGTGAGATTACAAATAAAAGTACTGTCGGATTTTCAAATCCTGGAATTAAATAGAAGAGCAGCGCAACAAGACTACCAAATGTTCCTGGAGCAAATGGAATAAATCCAGAATAAAACCCAGAACCAATTAGTTTTTCTACAAAATTAAGTTTCATAGTTAAACATCTTTTTAATTAGAACAATATTTTTACAAATGTATTCAATTCCAGTATAAAAAGTTAAAATAGTAACAAATGACATTGTGTAATAAATTAAATTTTCATCCATCAAAAGTTTAAATATTGATTCATTTCCAACATAAATAGAACTTGTAATACTAAAAGTATAAACAAAAAGAAGATAATTTATAAAGACCATTTGCATAAATGTTTTCCATTTTGCCGATTTTCGAGTAACAAAAGAAATATTTTGATAATCGGCAACAGCACGTAAACCAGTTATAAAAAAGTCGCGAATAACAATAATAACAACCATCCAAAGAGGTAAAATATCTAAATAAACAAAAGCAAAAAACGCTGCCGAATTTAATATTTTATCAGCAAGCGGGTCAAGAAATTTACCCCATTCTGTAATATAGTTAAATTTCCTCGCCAGCCAGCCATCGTACCAATCAGTAAAAGCAGCAACAATATAAACACCCATTGATATTTGCACAAATAATGGTTCACCAGTTCTAAAAAGCAAATAAAAAACTGGTGTTAAAATTATTCGCAATACTGTTAACTGGTTTGGAAGTATCATGTTAAGCAGAATATCCTTTCTCTGCCAAGCTAAATAATTGATTAAATTCATACATTCCTGTATTGTGTCCATCTTTCCATATAATTTTAATAGCATGCTGCCCAACAACAGAAATATCACTAATTTGAGTTTTATCTTCACGGAATAAATTATAATCGTGATGATTATTGTCTTTTTCAACTTCACACAAAGCACAAGGACACGATTTCCTTAGTAAATATTTATTTATTTCGGAAACATTGCCATCGTCCCATTCAATAATTAAAGAATCGTTTTCAGAGACTAATATTTTTTTGGGAAACATTAATTTATTTCTTTTCCTGTTAGTTCAAAAAGTGCTTGTTTGTATTTATTTGAAGTATTAATTACTACCTCATCTGGCAAATTTGGTGCTGGTGGTTGTTTGTTAAAATTAACTGATAATAAATAATCACGGACATACTGTTTATCAAAACTTGCTTGTGCTCTTCCCTTTGCAAAATCACTTAGAGGCCAAAATCTTGAAGAATCAGGTGTTAAAACTTCATCTATTAAAATTATTTTGCCATCATAAAAACCAAATTCAAATTTTGTATCAGCAAGAATAATTCCTTTAGAATAAGCATACTGGTATGCTTTTGTATAAATTTTAATTGAGGTTTCTTTAATAAAATTGTATGTTTCTTCACCAACAATTTTAATAGCTTTTTCTTCCGAAATATTTTCATCGTGCAATCCAATTTCGGCTTTAGTTGATGGAGTAAAAATTGGCTCGTCTAACTTTTCTGATTCAACCAAACCACTACGTAATTGAATTCCACAAATAGTGCCAGATTTTTTATATTCATTCCACCCCGAGCCGGAAATATATCCACGAACAATACATTCAATTGGAATCAATTTTGCTTTTTTAACAAGCATTGAACGCCCTTCTAATTGGTCTCTATATTTTTTGAGAACTTCTGGATACTCATCAACATCTGTAGAAATTAAATGATTTTCAACATCATCCTTAAGAAGATTAAACCAAAATTTAGATATTTCAGTTAATATTCTACCTTTTTCTGGAATTCCTTCATTCATTATTACATCAAATGCCGAAAGTCTATCGCTAGACACTAATAGATATTTTCCATCTATTTCATAAATATCTCGCACTTTTCCACGATTAACAAGTTTTACATCTTCAAAATTTGTTTTAAGTACTACTTTTTTCATTTCATTTCCTTAAAAGAGTTATAATAAAAACAAAATAATTGTATATTGCAAACTAAATAGTGTATATCTATTTAACAAATTTACTCATTTTTTATGATTTATTTTGAGGATTTATGACTAAAAAAATTAGAATAATAGATTTTCCAACTACATTTTGGATTGCTAATACAATGGAAATTTTTGAGCGAATGGCGTGGTACGGATTTTTTGCTGTTTCGTCTCTTTATATAACTGGAGCAATTAGCGAGGGTGGACTTGGTTTTTCTGACGAAGACAGAGGCGTTTTACAAGGGGTTGTAACTTTTTTTCTATATTTATTTCCCGTAGTCTCTGGAGCTTTAGCGGATAGATATGGATTTAAAAAAATGTTATTTGCCGCATTTGTTGTGCTCGTGCCGGCTTATTATTTACTTGGACAG
>PCUD01000080.1:0-7731 GCA_002786785.1 Ignavibacteriales bacterium CG18_big_fil_WC_8_21_14_2_50_31_20
GCCATTCAACAAATTACAGAATGAAATTATTAACTTAATGAAAAACTTAAAACTAACAGAAATGTTCAATTAATAGGAGATATAAAAATGGGAAAATTTAATTTGCCAGAATTAACATATGGCTACGATGCTTTAGAACCATATATAGATGCAACAACTATGGAAATTCACTTTTCCAAGCATCATGCTGCTTATGTAAACAATTTAAACAATGCAATTGCTGGAACTGAATTAGAGGCAAAATCGCTTGATGAATTATTAGCAAATGCTGGAATGTTGCCAACAGCTGTTAGAAATAATGGCGGTGGACATTTTAATCACTCACTCTTCTGGTCAATAATGGGAAAAGATAAAGGTGGAAATCCAAGCGGAAAACTTGCAGAAGAATTAAATTCAACTTTTGGTTCATTTGAATCATTTAAAGACGCTTTTTCAAAAGCAGCTGCAACTCGTTTTGGTTCAGGTTGGGCTTGGCTTTTAGTAAAAGATGGAAAACTTGTTGTCTCATCAACACCAAACCAAGATAATCCTTTAATGGATATTGCAGAAGTAGAAGGAACTCCAATACTTGGTTTAGATGTTTGGGAACATGCATATTATCTAAAATATCAAAATAGACGTCCTGAGTATATTGAAAATTTCTTTAATGTAATTAATTGGGATGAAGTTTCAAAGAGATATGAAAATACTCTTTAATCTTTACTATCATTAAAAAGGCGTTATTTTTGAGCGCCTTTTTAATTTTCCCATTTTTAATTGAACAGCAATGTAATTATAAATACCTATCACATTGTTAAGTTAAAAGAACCATCATAATTTGCTTCAAACAAAAAATAATTATAAAATTAATATTTATTAAATATTAAAATATTCGAACAATAATATTCAATAAGTTAAAAAAATAGTTCATAAAGTGTTATATTGCTACGTTTTATGCTTGACAATAAAAGTAATTCTATATAATATTTACAAGTTATTAAAATATATTTAAAAAGAAATAATTATATGAGTAATCAGAAAAAACACAATAGTAATAAATCATATAATTTTATCGATGAAATTATAATTGGGGACTCTCCTATAATTCATAGTAAATTCACAACAATTTCAGATAACGAATGGTTTTCAAATTTAAATGATAAGAGAAATACTACTGCACAAAATATAGCCCCAAATTATCTTCTAATTTTTTCGATTTTGATAATTTCCTTATTTTTAGCTTATATTATAATTACAAAAATTATCGTATTCGCATCTTTAATTGTTAATGATTTTGCTACAATGCTTTTTGTTGGAGGGTATTTTACATTCTTTTTATCAACTGTTATCTTGCTTTTTAAGCCCAAAATGATTTCATTAGAAGTAAAAAACAATCTTTTGTATATTAAATGCTTTCCAGCATTAAATAAAATAATTCCAACAGACCAAATTTTGAAATGTGAAATAAATGCTATAAATAATGGGAATTATAATCACAAGCATAAATTGCTTTTTGCTATGAATGAGGATGGAAATAAATACAAACAACCATTAAATTATGGAATGAATTTACAATTAATTGACGGCAATAATATAATTATTGGTTCAATTAAAGCTTAACTCCATTTTTGTAAATACATCTTATCTCAATATATTTTCTCATTCACACACAGACCAAGAAAGTCGCGTAAATTCTCTTTTAAAGGAATAACTCTATTTTTAAAATTGTTAATTCCAAACCTATTAAACTATGCCAGTTTAATACGGGTAGAAAATATAAAATAACATTGAAAAAGCGAATAAAATCCACATAGCTGAATGAACTTCTTTTATTTTACCAGCAACAAGTTTTGCAATTGGGTAAATAACAAAACCAGCAGTCATCCCTATTCCAAGATTAAAAGAAAAGCTCATTAGTGCAATGGTTAAAAATGCTGGAACCACATCGGATAAATCATCAAAATTTAATTTGGTAATTGGACGTAACATTAGCATTCCAACAATAATTAATGCAGAACCATAAGCATAAGCTGGTATAATTGTTAATATTGGAGTAAAAAAGAGTGCAGCAAGAAATAGCAACGCAGTTACAACTGATGTAAATCCTGAGCGCCCACCTGCTTCAATTCCTGCAGCAGATTCAATATATGTCCCCGTTGTGCTTGTTCCAAGTATTGCTCCAACTATTGTAGCGGTTGAATCACAAAGCATTGGCTTTTCAATTTCGGGTAAATTTCCATTTTCATCCAAAAATCCAGCTCTGTAGGAAACACCAATTAATGTTCCCATTGTATCAACAAAATCCATCACAAAAACAGTTAAAATTACAGCAAAAAATCCCCAAGTAAAAGTTCCAGCAATATCCAATTGTAAAAATATTTCACTGATATCTGGTGGCATGCTAATAAAAGTTTCTGGAATTTGAGTTATGCCTAAAATAAAACCAAGAATAGTTGTTAAAATAATTCCTATCAAAATTGCTGCATTAAATTTTTTAATCATTAAAAAAGCAATTGTTAAGAGTCCAAAAATAGCTAATAAATTATTAGTCGTATGCAAATTACCTACTTTAACTGGTGCACCTGGAACCCCAATCGTAATTATTCCAGTCTCGTTAAGTCCAATAAAAGCTAAGAAAAAACCAATTCCAACAGCAAACGCAATTTTTAATGATTCTGGAATTCCATTTGCAAGCCAACCTCTAATTTTAAATAAGGTTAATAATGTAAAGAGAACACCAGAAAGAAAAATTGCCCCAATAGCTGTTTGCCAACTATATCCAAGAACTTTAACAACAGTGAAGGCAATAAAAGCATTTTCACCCATATAAGGTGCAATTGCAAATGGTCTTTTTGCATAAACTCCCATTGCAAGTGTTCCAAAGAATGCGCTAATAATTGTAGCTACCATTGATGGTCCAACAGGAATACCAGCAACTTCCAGTATTTTTGGATTAACAATTATTATATAAGCCATTGTAATAAATGTTGTAAATCCAGCAAAAATTTCAGTTTTGTAGTTTGTGTTTAGTTTTTCGAATTGAAAATATTTAGCTATCATTGTTTTCCTTATAGATAATTAATTAACAAAATTAATAAATTTTAATAAAAAATGAAGATAAAGTTAGTTAAAAGGAATGAATTATATTAAAAAATTAAAGTGAATTTGTCGAGTAGAAATTACAATTTTTATTAATAAAAGTAATAAAAAAGGCGGAACATTTGTTCCGCCAATAAATTCATTACTTTTATAAAGTACTTATTTAAGTAAAATCATTTTTTGCGTTTTGGTGAAGCTATCTGTAGTCATTCTGCAGAAGTAAACACCGCTTGTTTGTTTTGAAGCATCCCAAGAAATTTTATAAGAACCAGTTGGGACAAAGTCATTTACAAGTACTTGAACAATTTGACCAATAGCATTATAAATGGTAATATTAACTTCTGTTTGCTTAGTAACTGCAAAGTCAATATTTGTTGTAGGATTGAAAGGGTTAGGATAGTTTTGACTAAGCATAAATTCCGATGGAACATAATTTTTAACTTTTTCAACACTAACTACAGTGTGTTCCCACCAAGAACCAGTAGGACCATAATATTCCATTAATTTATCAGCCAAAGCTATATCTGCCGCTTCTGTCCAATCAGTAAGTGAAGCATCAGCACCAGTATTAAAAAGTGGAGAAGCTCCATTTTCTATACTTCTATGACAACTAGCTGCACAAGAATTTGGCATTTCAAATTCTTTAGTTTTTTGAGGAGGAATAACTTCAAAAGTATGGGAGTGCATATCATAAGCTACAGCACTTTTTCCAACTTTTGGCATGTGGCATTTTGAACATCTAGAAGTAGAAGTTCCAGTTGGGTCATAAGAATGTTTTGTATGAACAGAAACAATAGCTCCAATTCCAGCAATGTTGTTAGCATAATCGGCAACCATTTCAACCGAAATACCAGCAAACGCACCATGAGTTGCATGGCAAGATAAACAGAGGGTATTATCATCGTTATCAGTAGCAATTATAATTTCAGCACCAAGTGAATCTTGTTCAACAACTTGAGTTTTAATGTGATGTTTTGTGGTATTATGAACGTCGTGGCATTCGTAACATTTAACCTGATGATATTGGTATGTTGGTTTACTAGATCTATAAAAGTCTAAAAATTGTTGATGGTGTTGAGTTGAATTAATAGGACCATCGGAAATTTTATCGCCCCAATATCCACCAGCATCAGTGTAAATATCTGAAACCATATCACCGACAGACCATCCTTGCATTGTGTCATCGTGGAATGGGAATGAAAATGTATTATTTGGTAAACTTTTTCCTCTTGAATGGCACATACCACATAAATTATTGGCTTGGTCAGCAGTTAAATTTTTAGGATTAATTATTTTTGTTTTATCAGTTGTCATTGCGTGCTCGCTTCCAGGTCCGTGGCAAGTTTCACAACCAGTATTTATTTGATCTAAATCACCATCTCCATCAATATCAAAATAATTTACTTTCCCAGCATATAATCCTTCATCCTGAACGCCAGCACCACTTGCTAAATATTCGCCTGTAGTAGCATCTTGAGTTACTTGTAACCCTGTAATATGGCAACCTGCACAACCTTTTGCTAAACTTCTATTATTTAATACTGCATCGGCTAATTTTGTGTTGTTGTTATACTTTGGTAAGTTATTAGAATCGTACCAATCGCTACCATGATAAACAACATAAGCATGAGTTTTTTCATTATACTGAACAGGAGAAATATAAAGCCCCTTTGTTTCACCTTCAGAGGTAGTAATTTTAATTCCATAACGTTGCTTATATAAACCACTTCCACCATAAGTTAAATATACTTTTGAAGTAACTTCACCAATTGTGATTGCATAACCATTTGAAGTTGAATATGATAAAATTGGGGCATTTGGTTTGTAAACATCAAATGCAGAAGCAATATTATTAAAATTAAGACCATCTTTGAAGTCATCAACTCCATTTTGGTCATAATCATTAACAACACCTTGAGAAGTTTCCATTGAATGAGTGTCATCCAATACAGATGAATATCCATTTGCGTGCATTGAAGTACGCCATCCTGTCATATCACCAAGACTAGCATTATTATGACATTGTAAACATTTTTCTGGTCCAACATAAGTTTGCGCAAAATTTAAAGAAGTTAATACCAGAATAGAAATTAAAACAAGTAATTTATTGTTCATTACTTACTCCATATAATTGTTAAAAAGTATGGTGTAAATTTAAACAAGTAGAAATGGCATTTAAAGAAAACAATAATGAAAAATATTTTATTTTTCGGGAGCAAACAATTTTAAAAAAGCCCTCAAAAAATGAGGGCTTTTTTTTATAATAAATCTTAATACTATTTAATTAATAGCATTTTATTAACTTTTGTGAATTTGCTTGTAGTCATTTGCAAGAAATAAATTCCAGACGCACGATTAGAAGCATTCCAATTATAAGTATGATAACCAGCACTTAAGTTATCATTAACTAAAACATCAACTTTATTTCCAACCATATCATAAATTGTAATTTGAACATCAGAAGCTTCTGGAATACCAAATTTAATTGTGGTTGAAGGGTTGAATGGGTTAGGATAGTTTTGATTTAAAGAATATTCAGTTGGAACATTTTCTACATCGTTAATACCTGTAATAGTTAAGTTAACTTCGTTAGATATTTCACTTTGATTTTTTGAAAAATCCATTGCAGTAACTTTATAATAATATGTTTTACCTAATTCAACTTGAGAATCATTAAAAGTTTTTTCGATTGTTGTTGTAACCATATTATCTACTGATGGTACAAAACCTTGAGTTTCACTTCTGTATACTGCAAAGTAATTGAAATCTTTATCAAGTGATTCATCCCAAGTTAAAACTGCTGTTAAATCATTAAGTGCAACTGCAACATTTCCAGGAACAGCAGGGGCTAAGTTATCTACTGAATATCCACTCATTGGATCTGTTTCAGCTTGAATGCCAGCTTTTGTTTTACCAAGAACTTTGAAAGTTGAACGAAGTGTGTCACCTTCAACAGTATTAACAAGAGTAGGAACAACGGCTGAATATTCTAAGTACTGAATTGCAGGAACTGTTGTAACTACATCCCAAAGTTCGCCATTAACATCAAGTAAATTACCGGCTTCTAAGTTAGCAGTAATACCTTTGAAAGAAGAATATTTTGTTCTATCAAGAGCACTTGTACCAACTGGAGCTTGACGTAAAATAGTATATGATTCAACTTGATCTTTTGCAACGCCATCATCAGCACCAAAAGCAGTCCAAACAACACGAACTTGGTAACCTTGATCCATTGGAATATCAGAAACACTAACCATATCACCAGATGTGATTCCAGCGTATGTTAATGATTCGTATGCAACTTTTAACATTGCAACTGTAAATGCAGGATTGTGAATACCAAAACTTCTATCTTCATCAACCCACATATAAGCATAACCAGCTTTCATAATTTCTGGAGAGTTTGATTTGCTTGACATTATAACATTACCATTAGCATCTTTTGGTAAAAGTGCAGCAAGTGTCTCCATTAAACCATGAACTTCAACTTGCAATCCTTCTTCAACACCATCACCATCGTGATCAGCATTACCATTTAAGTAATATTTTTTTACTTTGAAAGATGTACCAACATCACCATGACAAGGAGCACATGCTTCAACATGATCATTACCTGCAGCGTCGTTCATGTTAAATGAGTGACCACCAACAAGAATAGGGTTACTATTTGCATCAACAGCAGCTTCGCCAGCCATATGACAATCAACACAAGCATTTCCGGTAAGAGCATGAGGAGAAGTTGGTAAATCGTAACCAAAATCAGGATAGTTTGCGCCAATTAACATATCAGCTTGTGGTCCATGATGTGCACCATAGTGTGTGCTTGCATTATTTGGATTAGAAGCATAAGTTTTAGCTTCACGACGACTTCTATGGCATTCCATACATTGAGCGCCAGTACCATATTTTTCGAAAGTAATTGGGGTACCATCGCCAAGTTGAGCATTAGCTAGTCTTAGTTGATGTAAGTTTGTTGCATCATGAGGATCATGACAAGCAGCACATGAAATATTTGTAGCTTCTGGACGAACAGCAGTTGCGGCAGGTAAACCATTAGCATCAACTGGTCTTCCTTCTTTAACCCATTGAATATATCCAGCACCACTATGGCAAGGAGAACAACCATTTCTATCTGTACTTGCAACAAAAGCGCCTGCAGCATGACCACCATGGAAACCACGACCATCAAATTCTGTAGCATCATGACCAGAAGCATCCCATTGAGCAGGGAAAACATGGTGAGTACCAGCATCATGACAAACAGCACAAACTTTTGAATCTAAAAGAGAAGAAATTTTGTTGTCTGTTATAACAGAATTATGTTCACTTGCAGGACCATGGCAAGATTCGCATTGAATATTAGCTAAATCCATAGCATCTGGATAAAGTGCAGTAGTAATAGCTGCTTGACCAAGGAATAAAGTGTCAGGGAAAACGAAATCAAAATCATCAAAACCTTTGTTAGATGCGTTTGTATCATAACCTGTTGCATGACAACTAACACAATTAGGACCAAAATGAGTACCTTTTAAACCATCTAAACCTCTTGTAAGAGCTGTAGCATGACCTGTTTCTGCCCATTCTGCTACTTTTCCTGAATGGCAAGTAGAACAATTACTTTTGTTTACATAAGTAGCTGCATTAATAGTAATA
>PCUD01000080.1:7761-7903 GCA_002786785.1 Ignavibacteriales bacterium CG18_big_fil_WC_8_21_14_2_50_31_20
ATATAATAAGTACCTTTTACATCTGGTTTAAAAACAACAACTTCAGAAGTAGAATCTAAAGCTTCTTTAGCTCCAAAAACGGCCGTTGAACCAAAAGGTTTGGTAACAGTCCAAGTTTGAGAGCCACTTAAAGCAACACTTG
>PCUD01000148.1 GCA_002786785.1 Ignavibacteriales bacterium CG18_big_fil_WC_8_21_14_2_50_31_20
TAATAAACGCGTAAATAATTCTTTTGTTTCCATATCCCTAATTTATCATTTTCACACTATTAACGGTAGAACCAAAAATTTATTGATTCTGTTCACTTATGTAATCAATTATTTCTTTTTCGGTATCATAACCGTAAGCTAATAACTCAGCACCGGACTTCTTAAAAAAGCTCTGCCAAAACAACTTTACATTTTCTATTTGCTTGTTAGCATAGCGATCGCTTACATTTGTCGACGTTGCACCATAGACAACAACTTTTGCATTATTGAGGTTTGGAATTTTACCTTCTTTCTTGATCACCTCCAGTTTTTTAATGATTTGTTCTTGAGTCAATGTTCCAAATTCAGTAAAATTCATCGTTCTTTCTCTATTTTCATTTACCATGTCACTAAATAGTAAGATAACGTTTTCATATTCATAGTTATCATTACCCACAGCATCGTTAGAGAATTGTTCGAGATCAGAAGAGTAGCTTTTTCTATTATTTAGTAATGAAGCGCTTTGATTAAGAGCATCAATGATGTTTGTATACCCGGAACATGTCTTTCTTTCATCGCGTTTATTGTAGAGAATGTTTTTCAATGAATCACTAACCGTAACTTCGATAAAACGCTTCATTCTCGCTTTAGAAGAGTCTTCAGCAAAATTTAATCCGTCTCTTCCATTCGAGAAATCCATCTTTGCAAGATCAAGAGAAAAGACTCTCTCTGATTTTGATAAACTACACTCGTCCACGAATTTAATGGAAATGCAGTCATACCTACCAAGATTCATTACCACATCACTGACAATAATATTTACATATTTCTCAAACACAATGGCACTTATAGTTTCTGAACCATCGATCTCTATATCATAATTGTGTCTGTTAACCGAACCGCATCCTACAAACATTACGAGCATTAATATTTTTAACATGGTTTTCATACTATCTCCTAATTAATTGACAGAGTAACCAACAGATTGATCACCCAAGTTTTTGTTCCGATTATACAACGCTAAGTTTTGTATTGAATCATTATAAATGTTTTGTTTTTTATATCTTTCAATCGCTTCTTGTCGAAAATCTTCTTGAGTTTCACAGAAGTGACCTATTAAATTTTCTTCTGGTACACTATGCTTAAAATTATAATTCTCTTTGTATGTTTTGAACTCCTGGATCACTGCCCAGCGATTTTGTAGATTTTTTTTGAAATGATTTTCCATTTTTTCTCTATTAGTCTGTATTTTTCTTTCAGATAAGGCTACTCTATTGACTAAGGTTGATATTTTTTTCGTGTTTTTATAAGCACTGATATATTTCCCCTTCTCATAGGAGTAATAGCCAGCAACTACCGGCATCAGCATACCGGCAATCATCATCGCTGTGCCAATTATTCCATCTCCGTTACCACCTTCAATTTGGATTCCTCTAACTCTACAGATATAATAGATCAACGCTTCATAGGATATTGCAAAAACTAATAGTAGAATGATTTTTTTAATATTACGTTCGCTTTTTCTCTCCGATTTATAATGCGGTTCAAGTAATATCTGTTCAATAAGGTTTTCGAAAAGCGAAATAGAACCCCAAGTAATTAACAGTGCGAAAAATAGCGAGGCTATGATTGCTGCCCATCCTTGGAAAGTAAAAATTGCTCTCGAGGCAAAATAATTGAAGAATGTCTCGCCTATCACGCATATATAGATAATAATTGTATAAATGATGATTTTACCTCGGAGACTCGGATATTCATCCGCATTTATAACAGGATACTTTATGCGTTCATTAATATCTGATTTTAATGATTTGATATTTTCAGAAAGCTTTTTGTTCTCCTTTTTGAGTCGGCTTGAGAGACTTAAAGTACTTTCTAAAAGCCAATGAATAGCTTGGTTTGCAAAGGCCTTTATTCCGTTATGATTTTTGAACCATTGATTGTATCTGATGTAAAAATATAAGTATCGCATTTTAGGCTCCTTTGTTATTTTTTATTATTAGAAAGAAAATAGTTAGTCATAGATAGTTTAATTTTTTTATTTACTTTTAAGTAGCAAAGAGAGTGCCAGTAGAAAAAAGAGATGGAGTGTTATGTTGGAAATTGGAAAGTTGAAAAAACGGAAATATTTGCCGAAAATTGTACTATGACGACGATGGGTATGGTTGTTAAAAATTAAATGTAAGCGTACATTTAAATGATGTTAGGTTACTTTTCCTTAGAAAAAATTATTTTTTTTATGAAAGGGCATTTAGTTCTTATGGTAGGCCATTTCCCGGGATTATCATTAAAAAGTTGTTCAACTAATAATCTATGTTTCATCCACTCTTTGTTAAATGTCCCACGAGCTATTTTATTATTTCCCCTTTTCGGTGAAATAAATTTAGTTGCAATCATATATTGAGTTACTTCAGCATCATCTTTAAAATGATCTATCAAAATACTTTCTATTTTATCAAGAAATCTTTCAGATTCTGAGCACTCGTTATCATTAATCTTGTATTGCGTTAAAGCAGTACCTGACTCTTGTATCTCTACTAAATTATATTTTGATATATATGACTGCAACTGTCTAATTTGAATAAAAAGAGCTTTAGCAGTTTTGTTTATATTCCAGTTGTTTGCTTCAAGCTGCTTTTTAATAAAAGCCTTTTCCATTTTGTCTTTAAAGTCATTAAAACTATTAAATCCATTTAATATGTCGTCAAGTTTCGAATTGTCTCTAGGCAGTAAGGCATAAATATCTTTTTCGGTAATCTCAACTTCGGGAGTCAAAATAACAATTCTTTCAATAAAGTTTTTTAGTTCTCTAATGTTGCCTTCCCATCTAAGAGCCTGTAGAGCGGTAATGGCTGATTTTGAAAATATTTTTAATGGATATTTATTTTTATTACACATATCTTCTAATAAATAATCAACAAGCATGGGGATGTCGTCTGTCCTTTCGCGCAAGGGGGGAATGTTGATAAGTATTACATTCAAACGGTAAAATAAATCTTCACGGAAATTTCCTTTAGTAATTTCCTCCGAAATATTTTTGTTAGTGGCCGCAATTACTCGAACATCCACAGTGATGCTATCTATACCGCCCACGCGCTCAAGTATTCCATTTTCCAAGACTCGCAATACTTTTGCTTGTGCTTTAAGACTCATGTCACCGATTTCATCTAAAAACAAAGTACCGTTATTAGCTAATTCAATTTTACCGATGCGACTTATGATTGCCCCAGTAAAAGCGCCTTTTTCGTGTCCAAACAATTCTGATTCAATTAAGTCTTCTGGAATAGCAGCACAGTTAACACTAATAAAAGGTTGCGTACATCTTTTACTGCCCTTGTGAATGGCCTTTGCCACTAGCTCCTTTCCGGTTCCATTCTCGCCTGTAATAAAAACCCTTGCTTCTGTTTTTGCTATCTGTGAAATTGTTGATAGAATCTTCTGTATTGCATTACTTTTACCAATAATTTCCCCGGTCCCAATTAAGTTCTCAACTTTTTTCTTTAACTCATTTACTTGTCGATATAGGTTGGAGATATCTAATTTATCGCGGAATATATTACTTAAAGTTACATCAGACATCTCGAATTTATCATAGACACTATCCCTATTTAATCTAAATAATTCAATCAATTTTCGAGGTTGATCACCAATTTCAGCTCTTGACGGATCTTCTAAATTTGTATAACCTATAACAACAGTATCTGGGTATTTTAATTTTATTTTTAAATATAAAGGTTTAATATCTTCAAAAACATCCATTGCTGAACCCATCTTAAAATCTACTGTGCATAAAATTGGAGCTTTATTAATTTGGTTTATAAATGATTCAGCAGTTGTTTTTTTATCGCAAATAACAATTTGACCAAACAAATCACTTTTGACTCCAGCTGAAGCAATCTGTAGGTAGTCTTCACAATCGTTCTCAATAATTAGTAAATAATTAACAAAACCAATATGATTGAAGTCCATATCCAAGATGTAATTAACTTCATTTTCCGAAGTTACTTTATTCTGAGCTAGAGAAATACTATTGAGTATGGAATCTTTACTGTGTTTATCAGTTAATAGGTAGAGTTTCATAATTATTCACCTTTGAATTTGAATTGAACGTAAAAAGCTTTCGGTTCATCAATATTATCTATTTTAAAATGTCTTCTGCCAATTTTTAATGCACCTATTTTTTTCAATATATCTTCACAACGTGAAAATCCAAGACCTGTTGAACCACTATCCCCTAATCCCATTTCAAGTCCTGCCGTTTCCAAATATTTTGTGCTTATCCATGTGTCTGAATTTTTTATAGTCAATACATAATTTTGTGAGTCATTTACTATTGAGAGTGTAATAGTCCCACGAGGAATATTGAGCAAATAATACTGTTTAATTGCATTCTCAATTATTTCTGAAAATACGATACGCAATCCATGTTCATTTGAATTTATTTTTGCATTTCGTTCAATCAATATATCAGCTACATTAAACAAAAAGTCAATATAGTGCTGAGGGTATTGATCTGTAGTATTTTTCCATATTATTTTTAATTCATTTATGGTTATTATCTGTTTTTTAGATTCTAGATCATAAGTACTTAACCAATCTTTAAGACGATTAGCTAACTGATTGCAGTTAGAGATTAAATGAATTCTGTTTTTTTCGCTAACTGGTTCTTTTAAGAAAGGTAAAACCCTAAATTTCAAAAAACCTTTTATATAATGCATTACACCTTTACGTAGGTCATCTTGAAATAGTCTGTTCTGAAAAAAAATCAACCGATGTATTTGTTCTGTTTCAATTAGTTGTATAATGTTGTTATGCATTTCCAGTGCATAGCTTTGTTTTTTCCTTACGGTTATATCAGCATCATATAACAGGGTAAAATTTGAATTAAAAAATATTAGTGAGTAGAAACCATCATTTGACTCAACTTTCAAATAAACGAGAGAAGTTATTTTATATTGATCGGGAAGCGCATGGATCAATGGATTGAGAAATTCAAAAAACTTCCTATTAAAAACATTAATTGCTTTGTACGCATCAGATTCTTTATCCCATTTTTCAGGAGTCAAAGGCGGACAAACATCAAACCAATTAAACAGTTGTTTCGGAGTAGAATTTATGCTAAAACCATCAATTTCTTTTTCAAGAAAATTTAACAACATTGAACCAGATTTTACAGATTGCTTTGTTTCCATTTTCCTAATTGATTCTGTCTCGCTTCTGCTTCGAATAAAAAGTTTGTCATGTTCATCAATCAATACTGCGATAGGAGCACTTGAATAAATATGACTAAGATTAAACACTCTATGAATTGTTTCATCTTTGAAAGAATCTTCATTTATTTTTTGCAGTGCAAGTCTAGCTGTTGCATAACGAGAACGATAGAGCATTCCCGGAATTTTAGATTCATCAACAATTTTTTTTAGATCTTCAGCTTTGTCGGCAATATTAATACCATCTTTGTTATTACTGGGCTGTGATAAATAGCATATACCAAGAAATTCACCACGATAACTTAGAGGTACTGCGGTTGCATTTAAAATATGCTCATGTTTAGTACTTGAAGAAATCGTTCTTGATCTCTCTATTAAATCTTTTAGAACAATAATCTTTTCGCGTATTCCGAAAGGCCATCTAAAGCAAACCTCTAAAACTTGGATTAATTGTGCTTTGTACATAAGTGTACGTTGTTGACTTGTCCAAACAATATTTTTGCCCTTAGTCATAAATCCAGTTCTTTTGTCGAAATAGTCGTTATCCCCTAACAATTGAGGATTAGAAATACAAAGATAAATTTCCTCGGCATATGTGCGGTTCTTTTCCCTATTACTAAAAGCAGGTTGGCGAGTAATAGTTAAGAGGTAGCTACCAAAATAAAATATCTGGTTCAACAATCTTTTCGATTCAATTTTTTCAAAGTTGGAAATCGTGTCAACCTTAACACCATGAATATTATCATTGTACCATTTTTCCCAACTTGAAATAAATGAATCATATCCATCATAGGTAATTGAATAAGTAGAGGCATTTTGTTTACTAACTATAAGATTTTCTTCAAACAATTCATGTATCCAGTGATTTGCTCTTGATTGGCTTAAATAAATCCCTAAGTACTTCATTAACTCATAATTCCAGAGATGATATTTCTTGGTGGGGAAGTCTAACTCTTTAATTTCATCAGGCAATAGTAAGCAGTTGTTAATACTCGAAGTATAATAAAAACTTTCATCAAAGGGTTTATACTGAAGGATACCTATTGTAAGAGACTCCTCCGTATTTTTTTTTACAAATTCTTCGAGAATCGATTTTGCTAAACTTCTGAATACGTAGCCATATAATCTTTCAAATCGGTTATCTTTCATACAGAATTCTATTTAATTGCAACAAGAATGGTTTCCTTTGAATCAATACTATATCTCTTATTCTCGGGATCATTTAATATAACAGATGAAAATCCGTTCTTCTTAAACAGAGGGATAAATTCTTTTTCATTATCGTACACACGTAAACTATAATTCTTTGTAGCGTTCTCACCATTTATTAAAATCCATTCTCCAATAAGTCTTTTATTCTTTTCATCATATCTTTCATTAATTTCCAAAATCTTATACTCACCATCAACACGACACTCTCTAGTAATATGCTGATCTCCTATTAAATATTTACCAGAAATCACTCTATCATAATTAAGGTCTAAATGAACAAGTAATTTCCCACCAGGTTTTAATAATCTGAAAAATTCCTTAACAACCTTTTCATTGTCCTCGTCATTAAAAAAACCGAAAGACAGAAACATATTTATTATATAATCAAATGAATTTTTCTCAAATTTTAAATCCCTCATGTCCATTTTATAGAATGACAGATTACCATTGGTATTCGCAGATTGTATTTGCTTCCGTGCTATAGATATCATAATCTCATTTATATCAACACCAACAACCTTTGATCCTTTCCGAGCTAATCCTAAGGAGTGTCTGCCATTACCACATGGGCAATCAAGGATTTTTGACTGAGGATTTAAGGAAAGATATTTCGATATTAATTCAATCTCTCTTTCTGTTCTTTGTTCTCTGTTCATTCTTTTTGTCACATCATAACCTTCTACGCTTTGATCGGCAAATTCATAAAAGTCTCCAAAGAACATGTGATTTGGGTGCCACCATTGCGAATCCATTGGTATATCTCCTTTCTTATATTAACATTCATCCTTACTTGTTACATGACCGTCATTAATTTGATAATGCATCGCATGAAAATTACTAAATCTCACATCATGAGTCACAATTATTATCAATTTACCTTTTTTTTCTAGATGCTTAATAAAACTTATAAATATCTCAAAATTATATTTATCCATACCCGAGGTGGGTTCATCAGCAAGAATAATATTTGCATTAGAGACACTTGAAATAAGTAAATTTAATTTTTGAGCCTGGCCACCAGAAAGCTTAGATACACTTTGAACCCAAAAGGAATCTATAATATCTAAACCCTTATTATAATTCTTAATTAAGGCTTTATCTATATATTGGATTGATTTTTTAGGAGAGGATAATCTGAATATATTAAAAGATTTTATT
>PCUD01000021.1 GCA_002786785.1 Ignavibacteriales bacterium CG18_big_fil_WC_8_21_14_2_50_31_20
TTAATACAATTTTTCTGTGAAAAATAATATTGGTTATATTACTCGTAAGATAATTGAACTCGAAAATACTAAAAATTTATTCGAATGGGAAATTAGTAATATATTTATATGGGAAATTATTCGTTACCAGATTTATAGTGCAATTGTATTTAATAATGGGAATGAAAAAAAAGTAAATAATCGAAACACTATGGATTATTTTATTTCAAAATTCTTCAATAATTTTTCAAAATATATAAATGCAATTGTCTTTAACCCATTCTTAGATTTTAAAGAATCTGATATTCTTATTTTTGAGAGCTCAAGAAAATTACTGTACAATAATCAATACATTGACCCTTATACAAATTTTATACGAGAAGATTTAGAAAATAGAGGCTTAAAGGTTACAAGATATCAGTCTTCTTATGCCTATGATAGGCTTTCTAAAAGAAATTTTAAAATCAAACATTTAGATTTAGTGTTTTTTATTTCTTCATTATTTAAGAATTTATCTCAACAAAAATTTTCTAATAGTGAAATAGATAAGATTAATGATCTTGAGAGTTGGCTTTACAACGAATTCTCAATAAGTTTTGATTTAAGATCAATCATAAATACTGAACTAAGTCAATTTAGGATTAACTCATTTCTTTACCGATTATTATTAAGAATAAAAAAACCGAAAGAAATATTTTTAGTTAATTTTTGTGATAAATCATCTTTAATTGATTGTGCAAAAAAAAATAACATCAATGTTGTGGATATTCAACATGGTATAATTTCTTCTGAGGACATTATATATCATTATCCAAATGTTAAAAAAGGAAGTCTTCGTTATTTTCCAAATAAATTTTACACATGGTCAAAAATTTGGACAAAAACTTGCAAGATTCCTTTAGAAACGAAGGATATAATTATTTATAGTAATAAGTTTTTACTTAAACAAAACATTAAATTTAAAAATCTAAAAAAAATTGATAATCAAATAGTAATTTTATCACAGCCTGGATTAACAAACCAAATTGCAGAATGTATTTTGAAGAATATCTCTATGTTTAGTATGTTAAATATAGTTTATAAATTGCATCCAAATGAGTATTTACAAAAAGATAAATATAAAAGTTTATTGGAAATTGAAAAAAAAGAAAATGTACATTTCGCAAGTAAAAATATAGATCTTCATGAATTATTAGCTAAATCAGTTTTAGTAATAGGAGTGTATTCAACAGCTCTTATTGAAGCAGCTTCCTTTGACTGTAAAGTTGTATTATTAGATTTACCTGGAGTTGAAATGATGAGACCTTTCCTAAACAACACCAATATTATTATGTTTAAAACTAAAGTAACATAGCAGTTCAATAAATTGCAAATACATGAATACACAAACTATCGGATTCAATAAAATCAAATGCACTAATACTAGATTTAGAATATTTCTAAATTATGTTATGCTTTTTATGTTAGCTGCTCAATCGAGTGTGCCATTTTTTATTGGTGATGAATACTTAATTGCATTCTTTTTTCTTTCTTTGATTGTATATTTGAGTAAACCCATAATTATTGATAAGTTCATTTTTAATTATATTGCCATTTTCTTTATAATTTTAATAGCACAGGCGATATTCTTCTGGGTTTTTGAATTTAACACTATTTCTGGATATCTATTACGTATTGGATATGCATATCTCACAATAAAAGTAATTGGCAATAAGTTTGATGATTATTATATAAATATTATTTATTTTTTTGCGATTTTAAGTTTAGTTATTTATATTCCAAATTTAATCTCAAATGGTGCTTTAAATGATATACTTCTCAAAATTTCCAAATTGTTCCAACCATACCAATTACATGATCCCGGTAGACAACATATATTAATCTATACCTTTGGACAGAATTATCTTGATAATGATGGTAGCGTTTTTAATATTACATTTAGAAACTCTGGTCCTTTTTGGGAGCCAGGTGGATTTGGGGTTTTTTTAATTTTAGCGATTATATTTGAAACTATTAAGAGTCAAAAAATTATTACAAAAAAGAACATCATTTTTTCTATTGCAACTTTGACAACACTGTCAACGGGTTCTTTTATTGCGTTCTTTTTTTTAGTAATTTTTTATTTTCTAACCTACCACACACCAAAAAGAATATTTATAATAATACTTTTTTTTATTGGTTCAACATTTATTTTTCTAAATTCCCCATTTTTAGTTGATAAATTTAATAATCAATTTTATGCAAGTCAGAAATCATTAGCTTATGCTCCAAGAAATAGATTTGTGAGCGGAAAATTAGATTTGATTGACTTTCTTAATAACCCTATCTTCGGCACTAGTCGATATGAGCAATTTAGATTCAAATATAAGGAATCAAAATTTGAAACGATAGTCAATCACAGAAATAATGGAACTACTAATTTATTAGTTGAATTTGGAATCTTTGGGTTTTTTACTTTTTTTTATTTTATGTTTAAATCATTTAAAATTTTTTGCTCAGTCAATAAGTTTAAGAAATCTTTTTCAATTTATGTGATATTCATTATTCTGATTTTAGGATTCTCACAGATGATTTTTATTAAACCTTTTTTTATTGGATTAAGTTTTTTGTTTCTTTCAAATGGATATAAAAGCAAGATAATGGAGAAAAGCATTAGAAAAAATTCATAAATAAAAAATTTACAATATGATATTTGGACGATATTTATATTTGGCTAAGTTCCTTTTAATAAAAATATTTTCAAATTTTTTTATGAAATGGAAATTGCTCTTATTTGGAATTACGGGCGCAAAGCACTCCAATTTTTATGGACAAACATACATATATAAAGCCAATAATTCTTTTATAAAACTTGGCAATAGATTAACTTTCAGATCATATCCAAACTCTAACCTTATAGGAATAAATAGGAATTGTTCTCTTTCAACTTTAAGATTTAATTCACAAATAGTCATTGGAGATTATTGTGGTTTAAGTGGAACGGTTATTGGCGCATTTACAAAAATTGAATTAGGGAAAGGTGTTATGTGTGGTGCGAATACTCTAATAACCGATTCTGATTGGCATATTGATGATCCTAGATCTGGAGTATGTAAACCTATAACAATTGAAGACAATGTTTGGTTAGGTGAAGGAGTTAAGGTTCTTAAAGGAGTTACTATAGGTAAAAACAGTGTAATTGGAGCTGGAAGTATAGTTACTAAAAGTATTCCTGCCAATGTTATAGCCGCAGGCAATCCATGTAGGATCATTAAGCAACATATTGTTTTTTAAGTCTTTTTATGAGAATAAATGTTATCATCATAGGGACTGACATCTCAAACTCATTTGAGGCTGGTTCGTTAAGAGTTCGTAATTTATTTGATACAATTTTAGATAACCCTAAATATTCTGTTATCAATATCATTGAAGAGGTGCATTTAACTTCAGAAAATGATAATCTTCAATATGTGAAAATTTCGGGTTGGTTTCGACTTTTTTCAATAGTATCTCTATTTTTAAGATTAAAAAAAGAATCTTCTAATACGATTTTATATAATTATAATTCGATTAGTTTTTTGTTTGGTGATTATATTTTTATTGCAAAAATTCTGAGAATACCTATCGTATTTGATGTGGTAGAAAATATTCATGTTAATGTTGAATATACAAGATTACTGAGTTTAATTAAAATTCATTTAAATAGATTCTCTGAAAAAGTTATTTATTGGTATGCTAGTGGTTGTATTACAATCTCAAACAATTTATTTAAAATGTTTATTGAATTTTCAAAATACCGTTGTCCGATTGTTCATTTGCCAATTTCTGTGTTGATGAGGGAATGGGAATATACATTTTCAAAAGATAATTCAGAATTAATAATTTTTTATGGAGGGTCATTTGGACCAAAAGATGGCCTTGAATATTTGATTAAAGCATTTGATAGGGTGGCTTATGAATTTCCCTCATGTGTACTTCATTTATCTGGAAAAGGAGCTACTAGGCATATGATAAAAATAAAAGATTTTCTCAAAAATATCACAAATAAAGATAGAATTAAAATGCTTGGGTCATTAGAAAGGTGTGAATATGTTAAGAATGTGGTTTCTGCTGATGTTGTTTGTGTTACAAGAACAAACTCTAAGTTTGCAAATTATGGTTTCCCATTTAAACTTGGTGAATATTTAGCTGCTGGAAAAGCTATCATAGTATCCGATATAAGCGATGTCTCAACTTATTTAGAAAATGAAATTGATGCGTTTATCATTGAACCTGAGTCTGTAGATGCAATAGAATTTGCACTTCGAAAACTATTAAAAAATGAAAAGCTTAGGTTAGAATTGGGAAAGAATGCTAAAATTAAGGCATTGAAGTATTTTGACAGTAAAAAAGTAGGATTAAATTTTGAATTGTTTCTTAATAAAATTTTACATTAGTTCTATTTTTTGAACTGAATAAATGGATATTACAAACTATGTGCGGAATAACAGGATTTTTCCATTTTGACAATCAACGGTCAGTTGACAGTCTAAAGCTAAAAGCAATGACAAACATTATTCGTCATCGAGGACCTGATGGCGAAGGTTTTTTTATTAATAAAAACATAGGTCTTGGTCATCGAAGGCTTTCTATTATTGACTTAGCAACTGGCGATCAGCCAATGTTTAATGATGATAAAAGCATTGCCTTAGTATTAAATGGCGAAATTTATAATTACATAGAGCTTAGGGATGAATTAATAAAATTAGGACATTCCTTTAGAACCACTTCCGATACTGAGGTTATAATACGAGCATATCAAGAATGGGGTGTTGCGTGCCAAAATAAGTTTAATGGAATGTGGGCATTTGCCTTATGGGATGAAAAACAACAACAGTTATTTCTATCTCGCGATAGAATTGGAGAAAAACCATTAAATTATGCAGTGGTTGATAATACTTTAGTGTTTTCATCAGAAATAAAATCACTTTTTGCCTATGGTGTTCCTAAAGAAATCAGACCAGAATTGATTGAAATTTACCTTGTTCTTACTAATATTCCTGGGCCAGATACTTTCTATAAAAATATCTTTAAATTAAAACCAGGGCATTATATTTTAGCAAATTCAAACGGAATTAATGATTTTAAATATTGGGATTTGCCAGAGATAGACGAGAATAATATGTTCAAAAATAAATCAGCTATTTATGAAGAATTTGCCTATTTATTTGAAGATTCAGTTAAAATCAGAATGCGAGCCGATGTGCCTTATGGCGCTTTCTTAAGCGGTGGCTTAGATTCTTCAAGTATTGTAGCTTTAATGTCAAAAAATTCTCCTCATCCCGTTGAAACGTTTACCATTGGTTTTCCACAAAAAGATTTTGATGAATCGCATTTAGCACAATTGGTTGCCACTAAATTTAAAACCAATCATCATTTAGGTACGGTTCAGCCCGATTCATTAGAAGCGGCCATCAAGCGGTCTGTTTTTCATTTTGATGAACCCTTTGGCGACAGTTCAGCCATACCGACTTTTCAAGTATCTCAATTTGCTGTTAAAAAGGTTAAGATGGTATTAACTGGAGATGGTGGCGATGAAGTTCTGTCTGGTTATAATTCTTATGTAGGTGTTAAATTAAGTGAAATTATTAATAAATTTCCATTGGCTCTTCAAAATGCCTCTTCAATAAGTGCCGGGTTTTTGGCTAAAAGATTTAAAGGTGGTTTAAGATACAAACTTAATCGAGTTGAAAGCGTAATTGAAACTGCTTCAATGCCGTTTGCAAAAAGAGTCGCCAATAAAACCGCTTATGTGCCATTGCCATTGATAAAGAACCTTACCACACCTTTAAACAATTTGATTAGTATTGAAGATTATCTAAGCGACATCGTAAGCAAAATCCCTTATCAAGATAATTTTTACCGCTTAATGTATATGAATTTTAAATACGATTTGCCCGATGATTATTTGGTTAAAGTAGATCGTATGAGTATGGCAAATTCATTGGAAACACGTGCACCGTTCTTAGATTACCGTTTAATTGAGTTTATGGCTAAGGTTGATAAAAATGTAAAATTGCAAGGCTGGGAACGAAAAAGTGTCTTAAGAAAAACAGTTGGAATGCGGCTTCCTCAAGAACTCCTGAAAGCACCAAAACGTGGCTTTGGAGTGCCGCTTAGAGAGTGGTTTAGGGGCGATGACAACTCAAATCTTTTAAAGTTTGGGAATATTAAAGATTTATTAAATGCCGACACATTGCAAATGATTATTGCTGAAAACAATTCTAGAATAAGAGATAATGGTAACATTATTTGGACAGTGATGATGTTGGATAAAATGATTGAAGAAAAATGAGGGTGTTATTTGTAAGTAGTGGAAACAATAAAGAGGGCATTAGCCCTATAGTTAAGCGACAAGGCGAATCTTTAATTAAAGAAGGAATAGAACTTCAATATTTTACCATTAAGGGGAAGGGTATTAGAGGTTATTTGTCAAATTTTTCAGGCCTAAAGCGTTTAATTACACAATTTCAGCCAAATATAATACATTCTCATTATTCTTCATCAGCGATCTTAGCAACAATTACTAAAGCTAAACCCATGGTAGTTTCACTTATGGGAAGTGATGTTAAAGAAAAAAAATGGTATAAAATAGTGTTATGGTTTTTTTATAAGTTTTTTTGGAGCGCAATCATTGTGAAGTCGCAGGATTTGAAATCAACTTTGGGTTTTAAGCATTTACAAGTCATTCCCAATGGTGTTAATACAAAGTTTTTTTATTCTATTTCTAAATTAGAAGCCCAAAATAAACTTAACTGGGATAAAAGCAAAACTCATATTCTTTTCGCCGCAAATCCAAAAAGGCCAGAAAAGAATTACTTGCTGGCCTCTGCAGCTTTCAAAATATTAAATGACACTAATATTATTATTCAAACGCTTACAGATGTTCCATCAGATGAAATCCAATACTTAATGAATGCATCTGATATAATTCTATTAACATCCTTATATGAAGGCTCTCCAAATGTTATTAAAGAAGCTATGGCATGCAACATACCAATTGTTTCGACAGATGTTGGTGATATAAAATGGGTTATTGGAGAAACCGAAGGTTGTTATTTAACTTCGTTTGATGCGAAAGATGTATCTGAAAAAATTGAACTTGCTATAAAATTTTCGAAAGAAAAAGGAAAGACAAATGGAAGAGAAAGAATTTTGGCGTTGGGTTTAGACTCTGAAACTATTGCAAAAAGAATTGTTGAAGCCTATCATGGAGTCTTAATAAAATAGTCTAATGTGCGGAATATAAGGGAATAATCAATAAAACAAAACAATCAGTTCAGAAGGCTAACACAGCACCTTTGTGTAAAAGCTTCGTGTAACTTTGTATCATAGCTGTTTCACAAAACCCACAAAGAACCACAAAACCCACAAAGAATTAAAGTCAAATAAACAGAGAATAAATTATTAAAACCTTAGTGCAGCTTTGTGTAAAGCTTCGTGTAACTTTGTGTCATTGCTGTTTCACAAAACTCACAAAGAACCACAAAATCCACAAAGAATTATGACTGAAATGACTGAAAACGAATTATCAAATATTATTATTGGATGTGCCATTGAGGTTCACAAGCATTTAGGGCCGGGTTTATTAGAATCTGCCTATCAGGAATGTTTGTTTTATGAACTTACCACTAAGGGACTTACAGTAATAAAAGAGAAGCCGATGCCAATTATCTACAAAGATGTAAAACTTGATCACGGATATCGAATTGATTTACTCGTAAATAATAAAGTGGTTATAGAAATTAAAACGGTAGAAGCATTTACAGACGTTCATACGGCGCAAGTCTTGACGTATTTAAAATTAGGCAATTATAAACTTGG
>PCUD01000028.1 GCA_002786785.1 Ignavibacteriales bacterium CG18_big_fil_WC_8_21_14_2_50_31_20
TTTGAGACACCTCCAATTTTTATTTTAAAAGTAACATTTTTTTAGTTGAAGTAAACTCGCCAGCAACAATTTTATATAAATATAATCCACTGCTTAATTCATTTGCGTTAAAATTATACTGATATTTTCCAACTGCCAATTCGCTATTAATCAATCGCCCAATTAGTTCACCTTTGATATTAAATATTTCTAAGGAAACTTCAGACTTTTGTGGAACCGAAAATTCTATTGTAGTACTTGGATTAAAAGGGTTTGGATAATTTTGTGACAAGCTAAAATTTATTGGTAATTTTCCAATCGATTTTATTGCTGTTAAACTGCCTGTTACAAATCGGCTAAATTCTGAACTTGGACCAACATACTCATCAGTTAAGCTAAAAACCTTCCAGTAATGACTTTTCTTTTCTTGTAATGTTGGAGTTACAAAATAATTAACTGTAACCGTATCAACATCTACAACAATATTTTGAGATGTAAAAAGAGGAGCTTTTGAAACTTGCACTTTATATTTTGTAGCACCATTTACTGGCAACCATTCTAACTTTGGTGTAATCGAAACACTATCTTCGTTTACTGCAGGCGACACAAGTATTGGAGCTTTAATTGATGAGTTAAATGAGTATACTGCAGAGTAGTCACTTTTATTTCCACCATTATTAGCACTAACTCTCCAATAGTATTTAATATTTCCCAGTTCTAAATTAATAATTCTATAAAAACTTTTACCTACTTTGGCATCTATATAAAGAGAATCAAAATTTTCATCCTTTGAAAGTTGAACTGAGTACTCAACAACATCTTCATCCGAGATCCATTTTAACGAATCACCAACAATTATGCCTATTCCCGAATCACTTGGTGAAATTAATTCGGGTATTGTTGGAACCGAATTAGTAAAACCACCCTTTGTAACAAACATTTCAATCTTATCAAGTGGATTATCATTTGCATCTCTTGGTACATTTACAATTAAATCAACTACCTCCATTCCAGAAATGACTCTTCCGAATGCAGTATAAGCACCATCTAGTGATTCATTGTCAGCAACATTCACATAAAATTGTGAGCTTGCACTATTTATATCGGTATCACGAGCTGCCCCAATAATTCCACGTAAATGTGAAACGCCAGAAAACTCCGCAAGAATAGTAGCTTGCGAAGGATCACCTTCGCCCCAGGTTTCTCTTGGTAAATATTTTGAATTTGGGTCACCACCTTGTATTACAAAATCGGGGACAACTCTATGAAATGCAGTGGAATCAAAAAAACTAATTGCAACTAGACTGTCAAAATATGCTGAATGTAAAGGAGCAATAAGAGGAAATAATTCAATTGTGAATGAACCAAAATCAACTCCATTTTGCTCTGTTCTTATTATATATTGTGGTTTACCAGTTTGACAAATAACAATATTTGCCCACAATAAAATTTGAATAACTATAAATAATGCAATTTTTTTCATGTTATTTCCTTTCATAATAATATTATAATTAACTTACTTAAGTAAATCCATTATTGATTTTAAATCAGCTTCGCTTACAGTTAGCATACCAGGATTAATTAATCGTGGTGTAAGTGTATGCCAGTTTTTATCCTTTGTAAATACTACTTTAAATATTTTTAATGCCTCATCTATTTCACCTGTATTAGCAAGGGTAACAGCATGCCAATATTTCATTTCTAAGTTATCAGGGAACATTTTTTCAGCAGACACATATTCTAACTTTGCCTTTTCTATATTGCCATGTTCAATTTCCAAGTCACCTTGATTCATGTGTTGATAAGCTCTGTGTACTTTTAATAATCGCTTCATTTCTTTTATAGGATTTGGATGGTCTTCAATTCGTAAATCAACAATTCTATCCTCCCATATTTTTCCGGTTGATTCTGCACGCACTACTAAAATAGCAGCAGATTGCTTGCCGCGTATATCACCACCCTCTGCTTGAGCAGCTTCCAAAGCCAATAATAATCTATCTGCTAATGGCAATCCTTCTGAAGTTAGATAAGCTTTTTCCATTGCCGTCAAAACGGTTTCACGCTCCATCATATTTGCTTGTACCGAATAATTTATCCCTTCAATATTTCCTGCAAACGCAATGCATTTACTTCCAGTGTAAGAAGCTGAATTACCATTTTTATCAAGAATTGCTAATTGTCTTACGTCACGCCCATCATCACTCTTAATTAAAATGTCTAAAACAACTTTTGCTGTTCTACCTTCTTTTAAAAGTTTTAATCCATTAGGTCCAAAAGCTGGATTTACAAATGATTGAGTTGCAATTACACCAACACCAGCTTCGCCCCACGAAACAATTGAGCCAACTGAGAACCAATGGGATTGAACAGCTACTCCCATTTCCCCTGTTTTTTCATCTCTTGCAACAATTGAAAAAGTGTGGGCAAATGGTTCTTTGCCATAAGGGGTTTGTGCTATCAATAATTGACTAACAAATAAAAAAAATAGTAAAATCCGTTTCATTAATTTTCCTTTGATAATTACATATTTGTTTTGCTATTTAAAATTAGCAAAACTATGGGACTTTTTATGATATTTAGTTTAACTTAATTATAAAAATATGAAACACTTAGCTTTGACGAGAAACTAAAAATTCATATTTTAGATAATCCAAAAACTTATTGAAAAAGGAGAAAGAATGAAGAGATTATTTGTTTTATCAGCATCTATTATATTTTTGTTAGTTTCAAATATTTTATTTGCTCAGCACGAAAATATTACTGGGTTGTGGAAATCAATCGATGATGAAACTGGAAATCCAAAATCAGTAGTGAAAATATATCTACAAGACGGAAAACTTTATGGTGATATTGTAAAACTTTTTAGAAAACCAGGCGAAGACCCAGATCCAATTTGTGATAAATGTGATGATGAAGATTCAAGAAAAAACCAAAAAATACTTGGAATGACAATTATTAAAGATATGGTATTTGATGATGATGCTTGGGAAGATGGCGAAATTCTTGACCCCAAAAAAGGTAAAACATACAGTTGCAAACTTTGGGTTGAAAATGACAAATTACAAGTTAGAGGTTATGTTGCTTTTTTCTATCGCACACAGGAGTGGGTTCGATACGATGGTGAAATTTAATAAATTAAAAAGGCGTTCAATTGAACGCCTTTTTAATTTATTTTTTATTTAAGTCAACACCTAAGCGTAGTAGCTCTTTAATTTTTATATCTAACAATTTATTTTGCTCTTCTAATTGTTTCATTTTATCATCAATTTCTGTTTCACTCCAATAACCCCTTTCTTCAAAATATTTTTTAAACAACCAATTGTGTTTTAAAGCTTCCATATTTTCTGAAAACGAAATTAAACCAATTTTAGCAGCTTCTGTTGTAGCAGTTAAGTTGCCAATCATAACTCGAATTGAGTCATATGAATCGTTATCATTTAACAATTTACCAACAGAACCTTCTCCTTGTTCAACTTTTGTTAGAATATTTTTAACAGCAATAATTGATGTGTCAATATTTGAAAAAACCTTACTCGCACTATTATTGGTTTGAACAATAAGTTCAGAAATTTGGTCCATTTTGGCCGTCACTAAATCTAGACTAGTTTTTGCGCTTTGGGTAATATCGACAGCGGCAAAGTATAATTCGTCATCATTTACAAGTTTTCCAATTGAACCACCACCAGTGTTTACTTTCTGAACAATATCTGCAAAATCTTTAGTTATATTTTTCATGTAAACAATAATTTCCTGTGTGTCTTCAATAACTTTTGTAATATTTAATGGAGTTTTCGATTTAATATAACTGCCTTCACTAACAATTGGCTGATTTGAAGAGCCAGGCATTATTGAAACAACTTTTTTACCAACTAATCCTTCAGTAACAATAGATGCTTCGCTATCCAAACGGATAAAATGTTGGAGTGATTTTTCTATATTCATTGTAACAATAACAGTACCAGCTGAATCGCCATCAAGTACAATGCCACTAATGCTTCCAATCGTATATCCACTTAATCTAACAGGAGCCCCAGTTTTTAACCCTTCAACATTTTGAAATCGCGAATTTATTGAAATAGTATCAACAAATAACGATTCTTTATTGCCTATGGTGAAAATAGAAAGCACAATTAAAAAACTTCCAATAAAAATGAAAATTCCTAATCGGGCTCCTTCAAAACTTTTAAACATATTATTCTCCTAATAAGAAACAATTATTGATTAATAATTTCGTGGCTAAAAAAGTTTCTTAATAATTTATTATCAGATGCTGTTAACTCTTCAATTGTACCTTCTTCAACAATATCGCCTTTATTAAGCACTATAGCTCTATCAGCTATAATTTCAGCACAAAGTAAATCGTGTGTAACTACAATTGCTGTCATATTTAATTTTCTTTGCAATTCTAAAATTAAAACACTTATTTCTTTTGATGTAATTGGGTCTAAACCAGTTGTTGGTTCATCATAAAACATAATTTTTGGTTCTGTAATTATTGCACGAGCAAGCCCAATTCGTTTTTTCATTCCACCAGAAAGTTCGGATGGCATTTTATCAATTGCACTTTCTAACCCAACCATAGCAAGAGTAGTAATAGTTTTTTGAGTTAATTCGTCATTAGTAAAATTATAATTTCTAATTAACGGAAATTGCAAATTATCTCTTACAGACATTGAATCGTATAAAGCGGCACCTTGAAATAAAAATCCCATTGATTTTCTAACATTATTTAAATTGTCGTTTGATAAATTTAAAACACTTTTTCCATTTATTTTTATTTCGCCTGAATCGGGAGTTAAAAGACCAACAATACATTTTAAGAGTACACTTTTGCCAGAACCACTTTGTCCAAAAACGATAAAATTTTCCCCTTCAAAAACATTTAGTGATATTTTATTAAGAATACAAAGGTCACCAAAGCTCTTTTCTAAATTTTTTATTTCAATAATTGGATTTTTCATCATTAATTTTTTATCCTATTGATGGCCAAAGCCAGACAGTAATTTTAACCATAACCATATCCACTATTAATATTAATAATGAAGCAAGCACAACAGCAGTTGTTGAAGCCCGCCCTACTCCTTCTGTGCCTCCATCTGCAGTATAGCCTTTATATGAGCCGGCAATTCCAACAATATATCCAAAAACATATGTTTTTAAAATAGCTGGAACAAAATCACCAAAGGAAATTGATGCAACAACAGCATTTATAAAATAAATTAAACTCATATTATCAGTCATAATAACAGCAATAAAAGCTCCCACAAGCGAAATCATAATTACATAAATAGTTAAAATTGGAAGAATGAAAGTTGTTGCAATAACGCGCGAAACAACTAGATATTTAAATGGATTTACTGCCGATACTTCCATAGCATCAATTTGTTCTGTTACACGCATTGAAGATATTTCCGCCCCAATACCCGAACTAACTCTTCCAGCAAATATTAATGCTGTAAGTATTGGTGCTAATTCCCTAATAATAGATAGTGAAACAGTTGCAGGTAGAAAATCGGTGGCTCCAAATCTTTCCAAAACTGGGTATGATTGAAGTGCTAAAACAAATCCTAAAATAAAACCCATAATACTTACAATTGAAAAAGTTTTAACACCCAATTCACTCATGTGTTTTTTAATTTGCTCAATTTCAATTGGAAGAGTAAACAACTGTTTAAAAAATTCAAGATTAAAAATAGTTAATCCACTTATAGTTAAGAAAAAACCTTTTAGTTTATCTTGAAATGAAGCATTTCGCAAATATTTAATTTTAGGTATATCCATTATTATTTATATTAATATAAAATTAAAGATAACAATTAGTGCTGAATTGTAAAAATCATTTTTTCTTTTTTAATTGTAAAAAAAGGTATAGCTAAAATAGATGCTTTATCAATAAATTATTGGATATCTATTCATTCATTTTCAATATAATGAATAAAATATCACATTTGTGATTAAACTAACGATCAAGTTCCTATTTATACTTTGAATACCAGCTCTATTTTGCTATTTTTGTATTCAATTTTCAAATAAAAAGTGAATATTTATGAAACGATTAAATATTTATTTAATTTAGTTTCAAAGGATAAATGCAGGATTTTAAAGATGAAGTTTAACAGAAGAACTCACACTTGTGGGGAATTAAGGGAAGTAAATATTGATGAAAAGGTTATTTTAAACGGTTGGGTTGATACAAGACGCGACCTTGGGGGAGTAATTTTTGTTGATTTAAGAGATAGATATGGAATTACACAAATTGTATTTGAACCACATTATAACGCTGAATCTCATAAAATTGGCTCGCTTTTGCGTGGTGAATTTGTTGTGGCTGTTGAGGGGACCGTAAGAAAAAGGCCAGAAAACACAGAAAACACTTCTATTCCAACTGGTTTAATTGATGTAATGGTGGATAAGTTAATAATCTTAAATGAGGCAAAAACTCCTCCTTTTCCAATTCAAAAAAGTGAAAATGTTAATGAAGATATTCGATTGGAATATCGTTATTTAGATTTGCGAAGTGAAAAAATGCAAAAAAACTTAATTATGCGTTCTAAAATGTATAATTCTGTTCGTAGTTATTTTAATGATAATGGATTTTTGGAAATTGAAACTCCTTATTTAATGAAATCAACTCCAGAAGGTGCTCGTGATTTTCTTGTACCAAGTCGAATTCATCGTGGAAAATTTTATGCACTTCCACAATCGCCACAGACTTACAAACAGCTTTTAATGGTTTCTGGATTTGATAAATATTTTCAAATAGTTAAATGTTTTAGAGATGAAGATTTACGTGCTGACCGGCAACCTGAATTTACACAGATAGATATTGAAATGTCGTTTGTTGATCAAGAAGATATTTTTACTATGGTTGAAGGATTAATGATTAAACTTTTTAAAGAAACTAAAAATTTTGAAATTGAAACGCCTATTAAAAGAATGGATTTCCACGAAGCAATGGAAAAATATGGAAGTGATAAACCAGACCTCCGTTTTGATTTGGAAATGAAGACATTAAACAATGTTTTTGTAAACTCCGAATTTAGAGTTTTTAGAGATGCAATTGATAAAAATGGAATTATTACTGGTTTGCTCGCTAAAGGTTGCGGTGATTATACCAGAAATCAACTTGATGTAATTACAAATTTTGTTAAGCAATTAGGTGCAGGCGGCTTAATTTGGATGAGAGTAACTAACGATGGCTTGGAAGCTCCAGTTGCCAAATTTATGGCAGACGAAGAGAAGCAAGGAATAATTGATAATCTGGGTGCAAAGCCTGGTGATTTATTATTTATAATTTCAGGACCAAAAATGAAATCACTTTCAATAATGGGCTTTTTACGTCTTGAAATGGCAAAAAGATTAAATTTAATTAAGCTAGATGCTAAACCCTCTCTCTTGTGGGTTACAAACTTCCCACTTTTGGAATGGGATGAAGATACAAAGCGTTTTTATGCAATGCATCATCCCTTCACTTCGCCAAATCTTGATGAAGTTGATAAATTGGAAACTGATCCTGGAAGTGTTAATGCTCGTGCTTATGATTTAGTTCTTAATGGAAATGAAATAGCTGGCGGTTCAATTCGAATTCACAACTCAGAACTTCAATCCAGAATGTTTGATGCATTAGGAGTTTCAAAAGAGGAGGCTGAAACTAAATTTGGTTTCTTAATGAATGCCTTTAAATATGGGGCACCACCTCATGGAGGAATTGCTTTTGGATTTGATAGACTTGCAATGCTTTTTGCTGGCGAAGATTCAATTAGAG
>PCUD01000083.1:0-7640 GCA_002786785.1 Ignavibacteriales bacterium CG18_big_fil_WC_8_21_14_2_50_31_20
TAGTCCAACAGGGGATTATGCCTCAGCTTCGTTCGGCATGAATCCCTTAAACGTTATGTGCGTTTTGTAGATAAATGTTTATGCAATATTTCTATAACTGAATCTATATCATAAAGGTTAGCAGTTCTAACAGCATTTGCTACACCATTATAACCTATTGAAAAATGATTCAATATTTCAGCAGCTAGTCTTATTAATTTTCTAATATCTCCAATAACTAATCCATATTTAGTTTCTAATAAATTTTCGTTCAAAAAAAACTTATTATCATAATGGGCAAAATATTTATCTCTCCAATCAAATAGTTTATCCAATATTGGGGTAACCTCTTGAACTGATTTTCTATATTTGTTTATTGATGTTAAACTAACTGGATGAATAATATTGAATTTCTTAATCGTATGGTCATCTTTAGGAAAGAGTTTTATATTTTGTTCTGTAAAATTCATAAAACGAATTAAATTTTTATCAGACCTATTTATAATTTTGTAGCTATCATATAATCTTGCCAAAGAAATAACAGTTGTGTGAAAAAAAGAATCTAAAACTAAACTAAAGAAAGATGGAGCTATATTTAATTCCTTTAATCTGTTTGAACGATAATTATCAATGTGAATTGAAAGCTCAAATAGTGAATCAATTCTGGTTAAATCTTGAAATAATATACGTAAATATTTTTCGAATGATTCTTTAATATTCATACTCTACGCACATAACGGCGTTGCCGATAAGCGGCGCCCCAGAACAAGAACGCCGCATAAAAAACAACTGCCAATAATTATTAAAATATTTATTTAACAGAACTACTTAGCACAACCAACATTACACGGAACTACAAAGCCAATAATTAAGAAATTGCCGAATGCGAAAACGGCGTCCGCTTGATTGGCTTGTTATGTGTCATTTTGAAAAAACCTATAATTAGAAAACATCTTTCAATATAAAGCTTTATTATTATTATAGAGATCTAGTCAGATTTTTAACAATACGGAAAACCATAATCAACAACATAGATATAAACAAAAAAGAAGGAAGCATACGATTTAGTATAGAAAATAAATCAGTATAATTATCAAAAGGAGAATTGTTCTTTAAAAATAAAATTAGTTCATTTGTCAATAAAATAATATTTGAGAATAAAGTCGGTAAATAAGTTATAATTATATATATATATATACTAAATATAATATTACTTACTAATGAATAAACTATTAGAAAATATCTTGAACTTTTTGGAATATCCTTATGAAAGTCAGGGGCAGTAATATCTAAGTTAAATAATGATTTAATATAGTAATAAAATAATTCTTTTGATCGTTTTCTAAGATTTGGAATGCCTGAGATATCTGTAGCAATCCAATACCCGTCAAACCGTAGAATCGGATTCATTGATGAGATTATTGAAAAATCCAAAAAATAAATTGTAAACAAAAAAATATGATTATTTGAGTGCAGAAAGATTAAAAAAATGAACGGTATTAATATTAATTGAAAATAAATACCACCAAAATCCACTAGTAGTCTTTTAGATCTTTTAAATATCCATACATCTGTAACATCTGAGTAGAACACTGGCATATATAAATAAAGGCCTACACCTATAGATCCTATTTTGGCTCCTATATATTTGCATGCCGAAGAGTGACCCAGTTCATGAAAAAGCGTTGTAATAAATAATATAATGAAAATTACAGACGCTTCAGTGGCTTTTAAATTTGTTAAAGAAAATGACGGGGCATTATCATAAAAAATATATAAATAGACATGAAATAATATTGCGCCAGTTAATAAGACAAATAAAATATATTTTTGAAAAAACACTTTTAGAACTAATGCAAGAGGTTCTATTATCTTACTACTTAAAAGCGGTATTTTGACTAGTAAGTAAGATTCATTTTTTTCTTCGTTAGTTGGTTTCTCATCAAAATAGACAATATTTTTTTTAACAAAATGTTTATCAATAATGATTGTCAAATCTGATTTATTTAGAGTTTTGCCGGTTTTTTGAGAAAATAAATTGGTAAGTTCTACTATTGATCGTTTATTATCTATTAACTCAAGTAATTGATAAAGTGTTTCAGAAATATCGTAATATTTATTAATGACTTTCAGGGTGTATTTTTTTTTTAAGGAAGCATTATTTGAAGGGAATACCTCAATTTCGTCTATTTTTTTGGGTATTTCACACATTTTAGTAATTAAATTAAACTTATATTATGTTTTATTAAACCACAGATAGCTTTCAACACAAATACAGTGCTTATTGTACTGCTTCTGTAAGTTACATATTTATTGCCAACCTTCATTTTGATAAAAGGGACTTTTGCCCAAGCACCCGTTTCTTTTTGGTGTCTGTTTAGATAATTAATGGACTGTTTAAATACGTCAATGTCAATTTCATAACCGGTTTTTTTTATATCTATAAGGATTAAGACAGATAATGCCGTACTTAATGGATCACTTGTGTTGACACCCCAGCCCCCATCTTTGTTTTGGTTATCTTTTAAATATTTAGCTGTAAGTTTTAATGCATCGGTCTTAGTATTAAGATAAGAAAGAAGCCTTACAACTACGTATGTGCCGTAAAAATTATACCAGTACCAAATACTAGACCATGTGCCTTCGGCGTTTTGTAAAGAAATAATAGAATCAATCCCTTTCGAAATTATAGTTGAATATTTGTCATAATCATATAATGCAAGTGCATAAAGCATATTTGCTGTTACTTCAATATCTGCTCCACGAAAATCTCCCCAATAATTTTTTAATGTTGTTTTGTAAATATCTTGAATAAGATTGTCATCATCGGGGTCTAAAATCCATGTCTTAAAAACATTATTTGGGTATGTATTATGATCTAACAATAAGCCTATTGAGTCGTCAAAATACTCATTGATATTGCACCTTTTGGATTTGACTAATACTTGGAGTACTTGAGCTAGATCATCTGTATCTGGTGGCAAATATTTGTAATTGGGGAAGTAGTTCCAGCCCCCTCTAACATTTTGCATCTTGGAATCCATAATGCTTTTTATCTCATTGTCAATTATTTCTTCAGAAATAAGATTGTTTTGTATATCGTTCAAATCAAAAAATAAATCCAACACAATCGTACTTTGAAACAGTTTCCCGACAACAGTTATTCCATGATTAGGATTAATACCTTTGCTAAAATCTGGTAGTTCCATAATATGTTCCATTTCAACAAAGCCCTTGTCAAACTCAATGTTAATGTACTCTATCGCAGATTTTATAATTTTGTTATCTAACTTATCGTTTAATCGGGAGTTAAAAGGTGTGTTTTTAACTAAAGAGCTATGCGTTTTTTTGATTTTTAAATTTCTGTTCACCTTAAAAGATATTTCGTCACGTTGTTTTTCAGTTTTCAGTATGAAATTTTCCAAAAAAGATTTCCAATACGGAACGTTATATTCAGAAACAGAATTAAGAGATTTTTTGAAATAAGAGATTGCCATCTCTAGGATATCAACAGCAAGCCCAGAATAATATATATATTTGCCAATAATATCAGTTTTATTAGGATTTTGCTTTAAAGCATTAATTAAGGTTGGATCGGATAAAGATTTCGCGAGAACATATGAAGATATATTATTCTTAAAATCTTTCTTCCAGTCTTCAAGATCATCTAATAATTGTAAGCCGATATGAAATAAATCTTGGGTAGCAATAAATGGGTCGACGGTTGCATTAAGCTTTGGTTTCAATGATAACAAACCTGCTGTAGCGCATTTTGCAAAAGAATTTCTTTTTAAAATGTCTTCAATGAAATCTTCAAATTTGGGCATATCGATTTCATTTGAGTGTGTTTCTCTTAATTTTGAAGAAAATTCTGTAGAAAAAAAATCATATTCATATTTAATATAAAATGTCCAAAATAATGAATCCTCGGGAAATAATTTGGATAGTTCAGAAATTGCAGTTTGATGCAGATAATGAAGCAATATTAAAGTTGAATTGTCTCTTGGATTATCCTGATCAAATGTATTATCTAATACTAAAATATAAGTCATAAAAATATTGCCACATTTGGCCAGACTATAAATCTTTTCTTCACTGATATCATCATAATGTGAATAAAAAAAGAAAGGATATGTTGCATAAAAATTATCGACTACTTTTTTGTTAATACCCATTAGTATTTTCTGTATAGAGGTTGGAGCATGTGATTTATTTTCTCCAGTTCACGAAAATATTCGTTTGTACATCTCTCTCTATATTTTAAAGGAATAATCATACTTATTTTTTTATTAGTTTATTGAGCCGTGATTGTATCATATTTCCAAAGCTTTGATTTTTTGTTATTTGGATTACCATTTTATAGTCATTTATAGCATTTGAGATTTTTCCTGATGACTCATATAATTTTCCCCGTGCAAATAAAAACCAACAATTCATATCATCATCATCTGTTTTCCTATCAAGATATTCGCTGTAAACATCAATCGCATTATTTACTTTATTTTGACGCTCATATTTTAATGCTATTGTAGCAAATATTAAAGAAAGATGCAGTTTCTGAGTATCATCATATTTTTGCCGCAATTTTGATTGTGCCAATGCTTCATTACCAACCTTGAAAAACTTTGAATCAGCACCAAGCGAAAAAAGTTGTTTTAAGTATATAAAATTGTAATAATTGGCATTGAGAGGGAAAAGTATTTTAAGTTCTTTGTAAATAGAATCGACACTATTGTATTGTTCATTTGATGTATATAGCCCAGCCAACGTTTCCATTGCTTCATATCTGGCAAAATTCCCTTTAATAGAAGCTGTGTTTAAATATTTATATGCTTTTGCTTGAGAGCCGCTTCTTCCTAAAATAAATAATACCGGTTTTAAATACCAAGGAACATTACTTGCAAGATAATTGAACAAACCCAAGCTGTAATAAACGTCATACGTTTTCGGATGAAACAACAGTAACTTTTCATGAAGATCAAGACCTTTCTTTCCAAGGCCGGCAGCTTTGAAATAACTTCTATTTACTCGTGAATAATATTGTGCCAAATATCCGTAAGCAGCTCCTGTATAAAAGAGTGCAATTGAATCTTTTTCGTTCTTTTGTAATACGCTTTCTCCCTCTCGAATTACGTAATTGAGCTTATCTTCAAATTCACTTTTCGTCTTTTCATTCTGTTGAACTGCACTGCCTAAAACTAAATGCTGTCGCCAGAGTATCATCGCCTCGAAATAGTTTATTTGTAATGAGTTTTTATTCACACTTTTTAGTTCTTGGATTTTAATTCCGGCGGAGTCATACTTGGCATTATAGGTTAGTTGAATAATTGAATTGAGAATTTCTTTTTTATCATTCTGGCAATAAGTTTGAGTAGAGGCGGCCGTCAAAATTATATATATAATAATTATTGAATAACTGTTCATAAAATATTTGTTCTCCATAAGATTATTTAATTAGTAAGTACCAGCTTAAATAAAGAGTTGTTCACTAAACTGTTCTGTTAGATACAATAAAAAAATATTTGGGTAACATTAAATAGTTACCCAAATTTTGATTTCCGCGAATTGTAATTAATGGCGTCCAAAATTACTGTGGCAGTTATTCTGTAGGTTTAACAGGTGCACAAAAAATTGGATCACAAAATTCACACCATTCTGCGAACTCGAGTCTTTCTTCAAGATCATCTACAGAGAAATCCTCATCAAATAACACTTCATTTAACTGTTCTGTTTCCCTTGGGAACTGTGACTTTTCCATTTTATCTCACCTCCTTTGTATGGCGTTTATGTATTAGAGTTTAGTTTAATTAATTTTTAACATTAGATTGTTGCGTCTTGAGTTCAAGATAAGCGTCTTTAACTCCAATGTTAAAAAGCGTTTTAAAATTGTCGCAATAGGAGTGATACATGTCTTTATTTTTTTTAAATGATTGAGCGGCGCACCCGCCTCCACAAAAAAGGGCATATTTGCAGCTCAAACAATTGTGAATATTTGATACGTCCCGATTCTGCCATAGTTGTAGCTTTTCTTTATCTAAAGTAAAATTTGGATAATACTTCCCGATTTTAAATGATTCGTCACCTATTATTTCCCAACAAGTATAAATATCACCTCGGGGATCGAAAATGAATCCATTCGCCGTGGCGCTACAGAAGGAGCCTTTGTAAATAAGACTTTTTTTTGAATTCAAAGTGTTTTTTATATTATTTTGAACAGAATATGTGGGAAGATTAAATATTGAAAATCTTTCATCTTGTTTTATACTGTTATTAATAAAATTAATAATGTCATTCTTTTCAAGGAGTGAAAAAGATAAATAATTATATTCAATAACTTGATTTAATTTGAAGTCAGCAGCTTCTAAAGCTCCAATATGAATTGGTGAAATATGGGTGCTAAAATTAGAATGTGATGTCCATCCTCTTTCATCAAATAAATTTATAAGTTCTATGAGATTACTAGAATTAGTTTTATCCAGATTAATTCTAATATTCACTTTCTTCCCTATATTTAATAACCAAGAGATATTTGTGATTAATACTTCGAAACTATCGTTGTTCTTATAATGAGGTCTTCTTTCATTATGGATTTTTTCAATACCATCTAATGTTATTTGAAACGATAATACGCTATTTCGTTTAATGATTTCTTCAAAATATTTTAGCTCATATCCATTTGTTATAATAGTAAATGAAAAATCTCTTTCCTCTCCTTTTTTTATTAGATAGTCCATTATTTGAAAATTCTCTTTAAGAAATGGCTCTCCCCCATAAAGTGCAATTATTTTTTTCTTGTTTTTTTTGTAACCTATATTATCAATTGATTTATAAAGTGCATTAATCTTCTCTTCGGTCAAGGATTCTCTCGTCCACTGATTTCCATACTCTGATATTTTACCTTCAATACAATAGCTACATCTAAAATTGCAGTCATAACTAATAATTATTGTAAATGTTGAATCAACTCTTGATTTTTCTTGGAGTATTTTCACAATAGTTTTTACAATCTTCCGCTCTTCTTCTATATTTCTATTAGTTATATATCCACGTTTGCGAAGTGAATTAAAATCGATCTCATTCATTAACTCATAGTTTCCTTTACGTAAAATATTAACAACATTATTACTAACTATATCTACAGCGCCTGAATATCCATGAATTAGCAAATATTTATCATTTGAAATTCTTACATTAATTATATATTTGCTTGTTCTCATCTCAATATTCCCATTTTAGTGTGCTTCTATATTTTGATATTACTTCCTTTAGTTACTAGTGCATGACAATATATATATCAACGGGGTCATTATTTGTCCCCACTATTTATTTTTACTTTAAATATTTTTTGTTTTCTACAATATTCTATTTCATTTCCGTTTTCTCTAAGTAGTGCAAGCATTCTTTTAACTGTTCTATTGCTACATGAAAATATCGATGCAACTTGTCCAATAGAAATACATCTATTTTTTTTAATCATCTCAAGTAAATACTCTACTCTTTTCGAATAAGAATAATAATCCATAATGCCCCTTTTTTTATTTTTGTGTTATTTTAGTTATTAAGCACATAACTTTTAATTGAGCCGATGAAACAAGTCCAAAATTGGAGTGTTAGGCGGAAATTTCGTTCCGCATAATATCCCTTTCTTAAAGTCCTCGTTT
>PCUD01000083.1:7673-8053 GCA_002786785.1 Ignavibacteriales bacterium CG18_big_fil_WC_8_21_14_2_50_31_20
TATCATTGTTGTTTTTACACTGTTGTGTCCAAGTAGTTCTTGTATCGTTCTAATGTCATAGCCATTTTCGAGTAAGTGCGTTGCAAATGAATGTCTGAAAGTATGCGGGCTGTAGTGCCCGGCTCTCATTTCGTTTCTAACTTCGTCTAATCCGTTAGCTAACGGACTGCGTGACTGTTTTTTCACTCATTTCCATCTTCTCTAAAAGTTACTCGCTAAAATGTATTTATTTATTTTACCAATGGCAAGAAATATTTTCCCCAGGCGCTATTTTATTTCTCACCATCTTCAATACTTAAATCACACTGCAACCCTTCATTCTAACCCGGACAAGCCTCCGCGGGGCGGAACAAGCAGAAACAAAAAGGAAATAATTCGTA
>PCUD01000083.1:8081-8668 GCA_002786785.1 Ignavibacteriales bacterium CG18_big_fil_WC_8_21_14_2_50_31_20
TGTCAAGGTATTTTTTATGTTTTTAACTTTTTACTTTTTACTTTTAACTTGCGGCTTGCCGCGCTATGTTTTATTCAATTACAAGTTTATGTTCCGTAACCGGTTTGTTGCGCGATGTAACATAATAGAACGCCGGAATAACGAACAATGTTAAAACAGTTGAAACGGCGAGACCGCCTATTGCAACCACGCCAAGAGGCATACGCATTTCTTTTCCCGCATCGCCTATGCCAAGTGCAAGCGGAAGCATACCAAGTATGATTGCAACTGTTGACATTATTATCGGCTTCAGTTTAGTCGGACATGCAATAACAAGAGCATCGTGCGGAGTTTTACCTTCTTCGCGCCTTAACTGGTTTGTGTAATCGAGCATCAATATTGCATTGTTAACCACAATACCAATAAGCATAATTATTGCCATAAGAGATGTAATGCCGAACGAAATATTTGTGAAATACAGCGAGAGTATTACGCCTATAATTGCAAGCATAACAGTAAGCATAATAAGCACTGGCTGCCAAAAGCTTTCGAGCATTGCGGCGAGCAGCATGTATGTTAATAAGAACGCAAGGAAAAAGGCAAACACC
>PCUD01000131.1 GCA_002786785.1 Ignavibacteriales bacterium CG18_big_fil_WC_8_21_14_2_50_31_20
AGCTGTAAAAACTGTACAAAATTATGGTTTTAAAGTGGAACAAAAAGATGAATCGGAAAATCCAATATATTTAGTCCATTTTTCGGATGAAAAAGAGCCAATTACTTGCTTTTCAAAAGTTTATAACGATAAATTTAATCCTCAAAATAATTTTGCTGCAATAATGACTTGCTCCGATGCGGATGCTAATTGTCCCTTAGTTTTTGGTGCAGAAGCAAGATTTCCAGTTAAATATAACGATCCAAAAGAATTTGACAACACTAATTTGGAAATAGAAAAATATACAGAAAGATTTGAACAAATTGGAATAGAAATGCTTTATACATTTAGTAGGATTAAGAAGTGAATCAATTTGAAGATCCGTTTATAAACATAAACAGTATAAAAATTTTAGATTCTTTAGCAGAGGGAATTTATGTAATTGATAAAGAGTTTAAAATTAGGTTTGTTAATAAAGCCGCCTATCAAATAATTAATAAAAAGCCAACAGATGTTATAGGTCAAATATGTCGTAGTCTTTGCAAATCGGAAAGATGTGAAATTGGCTGTCCAGTTACAGAGGTTTTACAAACAGGAAAAAATGTTATTGATATGGAATCGACTTTGCAAGACAATAACGGAAATCTTATACCAGTACTTTTAAATGCCTCTATTCTAAATGATGTTGATGGTGACACGCTTGGTGGAATAATAAGTTTTAAAAAGAACAGAAAGAGTATTTTTTCTGGTTATAGTAACAAAGAAAATATGTATTATGGAATAATTGGAAAATCAAAAAAAATGGTGGCTCTTTTCAATGTGATTAGTGAAATATCCTACAGTTTTGCCACAGTTTTAATTACAGGTGAAACTGGAGTAGGCAAAGAGCTTATTGCCAATGCTGTAAAAGAAACTAGCAGCAGAAATAAGGCACCATTTGTAAAAGTAAATTGTGCAGCACTTCCACCAACTTTATTGGCGAGCGAATTATTTGGGCATGTAAAAGGTGCTTTTACAGATGCAAAGAATGATAGAATTGGTAGATTTGAATTTGCTGATGGTGGAACAATATTTTTAGACGAAATTGCAGAAATTACAATTGAAATGCAAGCACAATTATTACGTGTTATTCAAGATGGAACTTTTGAAAGATTAGGTGATAGTAAAACAAGAAAAACAGATGTAAGAATTATTGCTGCAACAAATAAAAATTTGCTCGATGAAATTTCAAAAAATAAGTTTAGAGAAGATTTATTTTATCGTTTAAATGTTGTTCCATTATATGTTCCATCACTTAGAGAGCGCAAAGAAGATATTATATATTTAACAAAATATTTTATCGAAAAGTTTAATGAGAAATATGGTAAAAATATTGAATATGCCGATAATGAAACTATGGATATTTTAATGAATTACGATTGGCCAGGAAATATTAGGGAATTAGAGAACTGTATTGAATATTCTATTATTAGATCTAAACGGGCAGATTATATTTGCTCTTGTTCTTTACCATCTCACTTAAGAAAGAAAGACCATTGTAATCAAAAACTTTCACTTAAAGAAATTGAATTAAATGAGAAAACAGAAACAATTATTGCTTTACTTCGCCAAAACAATTGGAATAAATCTAAAGTAGCAGAAATTCTTGGCATTAATAGAAGCACTATCCATAGAAAACTAAAAAATATAGCAACTTGATAAATTAATTGTTGCAATCTGACGCATCTTTAAACCTCTAATTTCCTTTTAACCTTTTATTTGTTGCAAAGTGTTGCAATTATAAAACACATACCTATCTTTTTAAGTCTAAATCGAAATAAATATTCTGGTATAAAAGTTGACTATTTGCGAGTATGAACGAAATGCTTGCAAATCAATATTTTATTTCTGAACGCTACCAAGAAGCTTCTTACCAATATGGTGAAGTATTAAAAATACACCCAGAAAACTATTTAGTAAAAAAGAAATTAGTGTTGTGTTGCATAAAAACAGGTGAAATAGATAATGCACTAATGTTATTTACAGAACTTATTAAATCAAATATTAATATAATCTTCAAGAATGAAATAAGTATCTATCCTCAAATATGTAAAGATATGATTTATGATATTGAGAATTTTAATTCAAATTTTACTCCAAAAGAAAAATATTTAATTCTTGGAATATTATATATGTATTGTGACTTCAAAATTGCAAAAGGATACTTCCAAAAATTAAAAAACCTACTTCCAAACGATGACAATTTATTAACAACTATAAAAACTATTAATCATTTTATTACTAAAAAAAAGGAACTTGAAGATGGAAAAGAAACTTTATTCACGTAAAGACTTTTTAGCAAATTCGACAAAGTATGTTGCTGGTGCTGCTGTTGGTGTTGTAGGACTTAGCACAATTGCTGGTGGAAAACTATTTGGTAATGTCAAAGAATATACTTGGCCTTACCCTTACACAGCTCTCGACCCAGAAGTAGCTCGTTTAAAAACTCATACTCTTTATTGGAATGGTATGGATTGTGGAGCAGGAGTTTTGGGTGGTATTACAGAATGTTTGAAGGATGCAATTGGTGACCCTTGGAACAATTTTCCAATTGAAATTATGTTGTTTGGACGTGGCGGAGGCGTGAGCTGGGGTTCGCTATGTGGGGCATTAAATGGTGCGGCTGCAATTGTAAGTTTAGTTGTTGAAAAAGATCCTTCTGTTGCATTAATTAACGAAATTTGGGGCTGGTACACAACAGAAAATTTACCAACTGATGCCGCAAATAACACAACTTACACAGAAATTAAATATTCAGGTGCTTTACCTCAAAATATTTCTGGTTCACCACTTTGTCATCAATCCGTTAGTCAATGGTGTAATGTTGCCAATAAAAAAGTTGCTGATATTGAAAGAAAAGAAAGATGTGCCCGTTTGGCTGGAGATATTGCAGCAAAGACAGTTCAAGTTCTAAATGCATATTTTGCAAGTACATTTGTTGGAACTTTTTCTGACCCATCAGGAAATGCTACTTGTTTAGGTTGTCATGGTGGTGCTGTGCTTGGTAACGTTATGACACATATGGAGTGTGCATCGTGTCATAATGATTCACCAGTGCATAATGGAATATATGTTGGTGCTGAGCCAATTTCAGATTCAACTCCAAAAAACTATAAATTAGAAAACGCTTATCCAAATCCTTTTAATCCGGAAACAACAATTCGATTTTCACTTCCAAAAGCTGAAAAAGTAAGACTTGAGATATTTGATATTCGTGGCAGACTTGTTCACTCAATCATTGATTCAGATTATATGCCAGCTGGCACATATGAATCGAAGTGGAATGCGACTAATAATATGGGTGCAAAAGTAAGTAGTGGAATTTATATTGCTCGAATTACAACAGGCAATTTCATTCAATCAATAAAGCTCAACCTTCTTAAATAGTAAAAATAATTTAGGAAGATTTAAAATTAAAAAGCCTATAAACATAATTTTGTAGGCTTTTTGTTTATGAAACATCATTAGATGTCTTTATTGATGACAGTCCAATTATATTCTTGATAATTACTGAGGTGTCTCAAACTGAAAACTTATTTATTTCTTGGAAAAGTAAAAAATTAAATACTATTATAGAAAAAGAAAAGCCTTAAAACATCACATTTTGACTATTTTAAGGCTTTGTAGCGTGTACGGGAGTCGAACCCGTGTTACCGGCGTGAGAGGCCAGCGTCCTAGACCACTAGACGAACACGCCATATTTTAGCTAATAAATTTACATTATTATTTTTTAAAATAAAACTATTTCTTACTCCAATGTTTTGCTAATCGTAAAAATAAATTTACTACCTTTTCCTAATTCACTTTCAACGGAAATTGAGCCATTATGCTTTGCAATAAATTCTGCACATAATACTAATCCTAAACCAGTTCCTTTTTCCTTATTAGTACCAGTTTCTGAAAAATGAACACCAACATTAAATAATTTTTTCATGTTTTCTTCCAATATTCCAACACCTGTATCTTGAACATAAAACTCAAAAAAATCTTTTATTTCTGCTACTCCAACCGATATTTCACCACCTGAATTTGTAAATTTTACAGAATTTGAAACCAAATTTCTTAATATTGCATTTATCATATTGAAATCGGCATATATTTCCAATTGCTGTGTAACATTATTAGTTAGTTTAATTCCTTTACTATTGGCATTTCCTTTGTTTAATAATAAAACATCTTCTACAACAGAATAAATTGGAAATACTCTAGGACTAAACATTATTCTATTTGATTGTAAACTTGACCAGCTTAAAAGATTTTCCAACAAATTATGAGCTTTTGTCGCTACTCCAAATATGTTACCAGAAAATTCTTTAACTTCTTCCCTGCTTAAATCATCAGCTTCGTTGTACATAATTTCAGAAAACCCAATTAGAGAAGTAAATGGTGATATTAAATCGTGAGCCACAATTGAAAAGAATTTATCTTTGTTTTGGTTAAGTTTTTCTAATTCAATATTATATTCTTTAATCTTTTTTTGGGCAATAACTCTGTGTGTAATATCTAAAATACTACCTTCAACAGCTACAATACTTTTATTATTTCCAATAACAGTACGTGCATTTAACAAAACGAAAACCTCACCCTTTAAAAAATCTAAAAAAGCGTATTCTTTATCTCTAATAATTCCTATTTCTTTTACTTCATTAATAAAATTATTGTAATCTTCTATATTGCTAAAAAGTTGATTAAAATTAATATTAGAAGTAACCTGTTTAATAAACTCCAATTTTAACATAGTTATAAAAGCAGGATTTACAAAAATTAAATCACCGTTTAATGATATCTTAAATATTCCTTCTGAAGCGTTATCGAGATAATTTTTAGCTTCTATGGTTTTTTTAATCACTTCAGCTCTTAATTTTAGATTGATTGCAGTTGCAGCTATACTTAAAAGACTTATAAAAACAACAAAAATAAAAGCAGAAAAGAAAGATGGCAAAAAATAAATTGATTGATTGTTCAATAAAATAGAAGCTGCAAAAAGTAAATTGTAATAAATAGCTACAATAATTTGGTTTTTAACATCCCAACTTAAAAAAAGTGCAGAAGTAAATATTATAAGTGAAAGTAATTGCGAATTAATAAATATAGATTCTGGGATTAATAAAATAATTGACACAAATGAAGATATAATTGTAAGAAGCAGAACATGTATTAATAAAATAGGATGTTCTTTTCCAAACCTAAAGTTTGTTGATATAAGAATTAAAAAACCAATTAGAGTTGCAACTAAGCGACCTAAATATATTTTAACTGAAAAATCAGTAAAGTATTTTACCTCAAACAATAATGCAAAAGAGCCAGCTACAATTAGTAATGAGGCTAATAACTGTAAAGGAGTTATAAATAATTCATTTTTAACTACCTGATAAATATTACTTTCAGTTGATTTGATAAATTTCTCCAAACATTATTATTCTTACAACAAAATTTAATGAAATTTAAATATTCTAATGCAATAATTATTTAATCTTGGAACTTATTTTTTGATATGTCAATTTTAATAATTTTTACCGAATCTAAAATTGTCCTTACCGAATCTACAAATATTTTGAACTTTTTAATATTCTTTTCCGAAATTGGATTTGAGGATTCTACTTTTTGAGTTCTTGAATTTACTTGTTCACCATTTTTCCAAAAACGATAGCAAACATGAGGGCCTGTTGCTAGTCCGGTGGAGCCAACGTAACCAATTACTTGATCTTGCTTAACAGAAACACCAGGTCTAATTCCTTTTGCAATTTTGGACATGTGCAAATATTGAGTCATATACGTTCCATTATGCCTAATTTTAACATAATTTCCGTTGTTGCTTTTATATCTTGCCTCAATAACAACACCATCGCCAGTAGCGTGAATTGGAGTGCCTGTTGGTGCAGCATAATCCGTTCCTAGATGGGCTTTAAATCGGTGCAATACTGGATGGAATCTTTTTCTACTAAAACTTGATGACATTCTTCCAAATTTTAATGGAGATTTAAGAAATGCTTTACGCAAACTTTTACCAGCATCATCAAAATATTCTCCTTTGCCATTCTGCTCATAGTAAAAGGCATAAAATTCTTCGTTTCTATGATTAAAGTAGGCAAATTTAATTTTACCAATTCCAACAAATTTATCATTAATATATTTTTCTTCAAATATTACACGAAAACTATCACCATCATAAAGACGATAAAAGTCTATTTGCCATGCATAAACATCAGCTAATTTAAGAGCTAACAAATCACTAACATTTTGAGAATTAAGAGTCTCATATAACGAATTTTCAATAATCCCAGAAACTTTGCGTTCTTTAATTATAATATCTTTTTCACCAGTAATAATTGTATTCACAGAATCGGTAAAATCAACAATTGTGTAGTTTATTGGATCACTTTCGTAAATGAAATATTGTATTTCGTTTGTGGAATCATTTTTAGAAAATATTTTATATTCTTTTCCACTCTTAATTTTACGAACATTAAATTTATCTTTTGCAAGTTTTGCAATTTCAGTAATTGTTTTATAGGAAACTTTATGTGGAATTAAAATATCAGTTAAAGTTTCATTTTTCTTTACAACACCTTCATATACATTTAAGGAATCGACAAAAAGCCCATAAACATTGGGTTTGGGTGTTTCAATTTCTTTAATACGTGTTTCCTCTTCTTGAATCTTTTTTGTACATGAGGATAAAATAATCGCAGCTAATAAAGTTATTAGGAGTAATTTTATTTGGGTAAAATTCATATTAGTCTGTCATCAGATTATTAATAATATCAAGAGAAGTTATTCCATCTGCTTCGGCATTAAAATTTGGAATAATTCTGTGCCTCAAAACTGGAATTAAAGATGATTTTATGTCTTCAATATTTGGAGTATATCTTCCGTCCATAATTGCTTTAGTTTTGGCAGCAATTATTAAATATTGCGATGCCCGTGGTCCAGCTCCCCAGTTAATCCATTCCTTTAATTTTGCATTTTTCGTTTCTGTTGGTCTTGTTTCTTTAACTTTTGAAATTGCATATTCAATAACATTATCAGCAACTGGAACTCTTTTAACAAGTTTTTGAAACTCAATTAGTTCACTTTTGCTAACAACTTTTTTTAATTCTGGAATAATTTCGGAAGTTGTTGACTTAATAATTGCTATTTCTTCTTCATAGGTTGGATAATTTAACCAAAGGTTGAACATAAATCTATCTAACTGTGCTTCAGGTAATGGATATGTTCCTTCTTGTTCAATTGGATTTTGTGTTGCTAAAACAAAAAAAGGTTCATCAAGTTTATAAGTATTTCCCATTGCCGTAACATTATGCTCTTGCATTGCTTCAAGAAGTGCAGATTGAGTTTTAGGTGGGGTTCTATTTATTTCATCGGCAAGGATAATATTTGAAAATATTGGGCCACGAATAAATTTGAATTTGCGTTCTTTAGAAATCTGATCTTCTTCAATAATTTCTGTACCGGTAATATCACTAGGCATTAAATCTGGGGTAAACTGAATTCGACTAAAATTTAAATTAAGCACATTTGCGATGGT